>JAZFTL010000227.1:0-4120 GCA_036446675.1 Thermoanaerobaculia bacterium | reverse complement strand
GATTGGCTGACCAAGACGCGTAAGCGATTCCCAAGGGACTCAACCGGGTCTTCATAGGAGTGGTCCGGGGAGGGGATTGGTCGTCGGTAGCGAGGCAAGCTCGGCACAGGAAGTAAAGAAGTACCAGCCGAAGGCGGGTGACTACCAATACCACTTCGGGGTGGGGGAGCCGGTAATGCGGTTGCAGCCGGGCGACATCGTGGAAACTTACACCGAGCGGACCGACACCGGCTACTACCGGCAGTTCGGCAACTCGGTTCCCAAGGACGCACCGCCCAACCCGTACCTACCCAACCCGGTTACCGGGCCGTTCTACATCGAAGGCGCGGCGCCCGGCGATACGTTGGTGGTCCGACTGCTCTCGATTGAACCGGCGGAAGATACAGCTATTGGCCTCACCGGTCCCACCTTTGGCGGGCTGACCCCGACGCGCTACACGCAGATGCTGGGCAAGCCGCCGGTGGACCGGCTGACAAGCTGGACTTATAAGGTGGACACGGAAGCGCGGACGGTAGAGTTCCAGGCGAACGATTCCAGCATTACGGTGAAACTGCCCCTGCGGCCATTTCTGGGCTGCCTGGGTGTGGCCCCTGCGAACGGCGAGGTGCGACAGACGACCGTGCCGGGCTTCTTCGGCGGCAACATGGACACGCCGGAGGTGCGCGCCGGGACCACGGTCTACTTACCGGTAAACGAGCCGGGAGCGCTGCTCTACCTGGGCGATGGGCACGCCGTGCAGGGTGAGGGTGAAATCGCCGGTACGGCGGCCGAGATTTCCATGAACGTGAAATTTCAGGTGGACGTCATCAAGGGCCGCAGGATCCAAACTGTTCGGATGGAGGACGACACTTACCTGATGACCGCCGGCAGCACCAAACCGCTCGAAGACGCCATGCGGGTGGCAAGCGCGGAGATGATTCGCTGGTTGGCAGAAGACTATGGCTTTTCGCCGCTCGATGCGTATGAGTTCCTGAGCGTGGCGATGGAGTCGAGCGTGAGCCAGCTGGTCGACCCCAACTATACAATTCTGGTAAAAATTAGGAAAGAATACCTGCCGCCCGTCCGCTCCGTCGATGCTGGGCAGCTCCTGCCACACCTTCATTGAACCACGATCACCCCATATGAAGGCCGTCGCCGAGTTCGATACTGGGCTTGGCTCGTCTCACGCAAACCTACGGCCTCGAGAACACTGGCCAGGTCCCAGCGGGAATCTGCATGCGGCGGCATCGGGATACCGGTCCTACTGCATGCTAGGGTCCACACTTAGATGCTCCGTCGATCTATTCGGCTCTCCCATGCTACTGCCATGGTGGCCGGCACCATTATTGGAGCGTCGATCTTCGTCCAGCCCTCGGAGATCACGGGTCGCATGCCTTCTCTCGGTGGAGCGGCGGCGGTCTGGCTGACGGCCGGTTTGCTGACTCTGCTGGGCAGTCTCGTGGTGGCGGAGCTGGCCTCTACCTTCCCCAGGAGCGGAGGAGTCTACATCTTCCTGCGCGAGGCTTATTCCCCTCTGGCCGGTTTCCTCTGGGGGTGGGCGATGCTGTGGATCATGCACTCAGGAATCATCGCCGCCATCGCGGTTATCTTCGCCCGCTACCTGGGCTACTTCGTGCCTCTGGGGCCTCTGGCGTCTCGGCTCGTGGCGATCGCCGCGATTGTCGTTTTGTCGGTCGTCAACTATGTAGGGGTCGAGCCCGGCTCGCGGCTGCAGACGGCCCTGACGGTGATCAAGGTCGCGGCGATCGCACTCATGATCGTGCTCGGCTTGACTCTTTTCTCCGGCAAGCCTCAAGTGCCGCTGTCCGCCGCGGTCCTCGAGGGCGGCTCGCCGCGCGACTTCCTTCTCGCGCTCGTCGCCGCCCTGTTCGCCTTCGGTGGTTGGCACATGGTGACCTACAACGCGGAAGAGACGATCGATCCTCGCCAGACGATCCCCCGCGCTCTTCTGTGGGGCACTCTGATCGTGACCGTCTCGTACGTCGGTCTCAACGCCGTCTACTTCCACGTGCTACCGATCGAGCAAGTGATCGCGTCCGATCGCATCGCCGCTGACGCCGCCAACGCTGTCGTCGGCTTCGGGGGTGGAGCGGTCATGTCGGCGCTGGTCGTAGTCTCGACCTTCGGGGCGCTGACCGGGATCATCTTGTCGGGACCGCGGGTCTATCTCGCGATGGCTCGCGACGGCCTGCTATTTAGTAGATTCGCGCGGCTCCATCCCCGATTCCGAACGCCATCCGACGCTATCGTCCTGCAGTGCGTATGGTCGGCGATCCTGGTGCTGAGCGGAACCTACCGCGCACTCTTCGTGCGCGTGATCTATACCGAGTGGCTCTTCTTTGCGGCGCTGGCGCTGGCGATCTTCCGATTGCGTCGCCGCCCGGAGCTACGCCGCGGATTCTCACTTTGGGGTTACCCCGTCACGCCGGTTATTTTCGGCGCCTCGGCTCTGGCGATCGTCGTCAATCAGCTGATGTCGGATCCGGCCGAGAGTCTAATCGGGTTGTTCTTCCTCGGTGTGGGAGTTCCTGTGTTCTTTTTCTGGAACCGGCGGCGCGCACCCCGGAAGGAAGCGCCATGATCATCGACTTTCACAACCACTACTTTCCGCCGCTATACCTGGAAGCGATTCGCCGAGGACCCAGTGGCTTCACCATCACCGACGACGCCGACGGTAACCCGGTCCTTCACTCGCCGGGCGACTTCAACGTGTTGGTCCCCGGACACCGCGATCTGGCTCACCGCGCCGAGACCCTTAGGCGAGCCGGAATCGATCGGCAGGTCCTCACCTTCACGGCGCCGGGCACCAGCATCGAGACGCCCGAGCGGGCGGCCGAGCTGGCGGCCGTAGTCAACGACGGCCTGGCCGCGGCAACCCGCGAGTACCCTGATCGCTTCAGCGCCCTGGCCCATCTACCGCTGACCAACCCCTCGGCTGCCCCTGACGAGCTCGAGCGCAGCTTCTCTGAGCTCGGTCTCCCCGGAGCGATGCTCTTTGCCAATGCCGGTGGCGTCCCCCTTGCCGACCCGATCCACGAGCCCCTCTGGAAGATCGCTGACCGGCACGAACTAGTGCTCTACATCCACCCGACCTATCCCGTCGGCGTCGAGGTGATGGAAGACTTTATGCTGATGCCGCTGGTAGGGTTCATGTTCGACACGACCCTGGCCGCGGCGCATCTCGTCTTTGCCGGCGTACCCGAGCGCTTCCCGCGCATCCGCTGGGTGCTGTGCCATCTCGGGGGCGCTGTTCCCTACCTGGCCGAGCGCTTCGATCGGGGCTACGAGGCCTTCGCTCGCTGCCGCGAGCACATCTCCAAGCCCCCCAGCGAGTACCTCCGGAACTTCTACTACGACACTGTCAACTTCGACCCCAACAGCCTGCGGCTGGCCCTCGAGTTCGCCGGCAAGGATCGCATCCTGGCCGGCAGCGACTACCCGCACAGGATCGGCAGTCTCGAGCGAATGCTCGAAAGCCTTCGCGGCCTGGGGCTCGATGAGAAAACCCGCGACAAGATCTTCGGGGCCAACGCCGCGCGGCTGCTCGGGCTGAACAGCTGAGGCCGCCACCCACCAACAACGGCACACTCTCCGCAACGACTCTTGCTTCCTCTGGACTCCCTCTGACTTAGGCTCGCGGCAAGTGACCCCTAGAAAACTTCGTGCAAATTTCGTGCACTCTCGATGAATTCGTGATGCTTTTCATTTCGTACAATTTTCGTGCGGTGAGCGCTGATCCTTCGGAAGGGGCAGTGTCGGTCGACAGAAACGGTTCGCCTTTCATCTCTGACAGCCCCGCATCGCGCTGGTCGTAGGCTCGCTCCAGCCACTCGAATGCGCTGTCGACCTCGCCGCTCATGGCGCTGTCTTGTACTTCTCCATCAACGCCTGAAACCGCGGATGGTCGCGGATGGGGTCCCACAACGGGTCCATCTCGATGTGGGCGCCCGAATACAAGCCGCTGAAGTCGAGCAGGGTCTCGAGCCGATCGACGGCGGCATCCGCTTCCCCGACTCTGGCGTAGACCACGGCCAGCTCCCAGAGGCGGACGGGACCGAGGAAGGTGTCCTTGGACAAGGGCATCATCTCGACACCGCGCTGCGCGGCGGTGATCGCCTCC
>JAZFTL010000226.1:0-2112 GCA_036446675.1 Thermoanaerobaculia bacterium | reverse complement strand
TTGAGAACGAAGCGTGCGAACAGCACTACGGCACCACCAAGGGCCGCGCCTCCGATCACGTCGGCGAGGAAGTGCTTTCCCAGATACATCCGAGAGAGTGCCATGACGATGACCATAGGCAGCAGCATGACGCGAATCAGAATCGGCTCAAAAAGCACCGCGAGCCCACCCCAGAGAGTGGTGAAAACTGCCGTGTGCCCAGAGGGAAACCCCCAGGAGGTTCCAGGAAGAGAGCGGTAAGAGTCGACGATGATCGGATTAGGGCCCTGCCAGAAACCCACCGCACCACCGCGCTCAAACTGCGTTGGATTACCCCCCGGTTGGCCCAAGATCTGGACCTGTCGGTCGACATGGAGCGGACGGGGGAGCGACATGAGATCCTTGACAGCCTCATTTAAAATAGCTGTCCACAGAACCATCTGCAGCAGCACAAATCCCCGTCGAAAGCTGATCCCGAAGAGAATAACGCTGAGAACAGCGCCATATGCCGGCGGGTACCCAAACCAGGTGACAGTGGTCATCAGAGCGGTCAGGGAGTCCGAAGCGAAGGACTGCAAGAACAGAATCGGCTCGGTTTGGAACACTTTTGAGAATGCCTTTATGGTCGCCGGTCTTCGAGAATTTTCACGAAGTTATCTGGATCGGAGGGAGTTATGAGCAAGGGTCGAGTAGTCTTGTTGTAAATCAGTACGAAGCCGTCGAGGCGCGAAATGTAAAAGCGAAAGGTCCTACGTTTGGTCACCAGGAGCCCAAAGCCTCCCCAAAGTCCACCGGCTCCGATCCGCAGGCCCCAGCCATAGCGCGATTTGAAATCTTGGGTAGAAAGGCGATCGATTGTAGTGATTTCGGTCAGCGGAATCTCTAAGCTTCGGGTCGGCCAGACAATTCTCAACGCGGCACCGGAGATCTCGAAACAGCTTGGTCGAAAGTAGGTCCAGACCCAGAGGTGAATCAATCCCAGCAAGAAGCTCGGCAGTAACACGACCCGAGAGCGAAGTAGAATGGCAGCGACAAAAAGAGCGATCGGCAAGACTAGAAAGATTGCCGTGAAGACGCGAATGCTTCGCGACATTGGGGCGAGGGTGAGGTACTCGATATGTACCTACGATCTCGTAGAAATCTGGCGCTTTCAAGATTTAGGCGGGTTTTAGGAATCCTTCGAACGCCCTTCGAGTCGCCGGCACTTCAGCATCGATTTCAAACAGATCGCCCCTGAGAAGAACGAACTTGTCGCTTCCGGTGCGAAGAATGTAGTACTCATGATTTTTCTCTTTCGCGTCGGGAGAACGCGACGACCAAGCGATAGATGGAGGGCGATCTGGTAGAGCCGGACTGCAGAGTCCGGCATTCCTCAATCGATCGCTGGTCGAGGCCCGAGTTTCGATGGTTTGCAAAAGGTCGATCAATTCGAGTGCCGACCAGATGGCCTCAGAGTCCTTGTAGTGCCTCTCGAGGATGGGTAGGACACGCAATGTCTCAGAGAGCACTACGGCGTGATCTGTACTTAGCATTGGCCCCAACGGCGTTCGTGCCGATCTCCTTTGACCAACCTTCACCTAAGCACGAAAAATATCGCAATCTGTCGACCCTGCCTGTTAGATACTCCACACCTCCGGCTGGATTGGCGAATCGGATCGTCGGTTGGCTTAGATGAATCCGAACATCGCTTCAGCGCTGCTCACCTTCAACCCAGGTCCGGTTTCAATCTGCAAGACCTCGACGACGTTTGATCGCAATAGCGCTGCATATCGCTGAGATCGGCTGCCCATCCCGAAACACGACGCATCGAATTCAAGTCCGAGGGCGCGCGCCAGGTCGCCGTTGCCGTCACCCAGCATAAGAATACGATGGCCTACATTCCGGGCCTTGCCCCACGCCTGCATAACGTATGCATCGTTGACTGCAACGCAGGCGATCGTATCGACGCCCTTAGCCAGGATCTCGTCCGCCTTCATCAGATAGCCGGGGAGGTGCTCGTCGGAGCAGGTCGGCGTGAAGGCTCCTGGAACTCCGAACAGGAGAACTCGTTTAGCCTCGAACAGTTTGCCGGTCGATATCGACCGCGGCCCCTGTGCCTCTATGATTTGCAGCTGCACGTCGGGAAAAGTGTCA
>JAZFTL010000225.1:0-2620 GCA_036446675.1 Thermoanaerobaculia bacterium | reverse complement strand
TTCTGGTTGGGCAATAAGGGTCAGCTAGGGGCGAGCGGTATCAGCCAGATGCTCAAGCGCCGGGGCAAGGACGCTGGCCTCGAGCCGATCCACCCTCATATGTTCCGCCACACGTTTGCACATCGGTGGTTGAGCCAAGGTGGAGCCGAAGGTGACCTACAGCGAATCGCCGGATGGAGCTCGCCGCAGATGCTCAGGCGATACGGCGCATCAGCCGCCGACGAGAGGGCTCGAAAGGCCTATCGCAACAACCCCCTTTGGGGTGATCTCTGATTGCCACACCGCAACCCTGCACTGTGCTTACAATGCCCTCGACAAATCAAACTAAGTAACTGGGAGGGTGCATAGCACCCCAGTCGTCCCCCGGAATCAGCTCATAGAGCACCGGCAAAGCTTGACCATCGGCCTAGGCAGCTCGATGGAGAATATCTGGAAAGCTCTATGCCGCTCTCACCCGCTGAGCGAACCCTTCGAGCCAAGCTCGCAGCCCATTCCGTCCATGCCCGAGGCAGAACCAACACTGAGCCAGCCCGGGCCGCCTTTGATCAACGCTTCTTCGATGAGGTAGACCCGGATCGGGTTCTGCCTTCGGTAGAGCGAGCGAAAAGGGCCGCCCACGCGCGATCTGCATACTTCTCACGGCTGGCGATGAAGGCCGCAACGGCCCGCCGAAGGAAGGCCCAGGCCTCCGATAACAACGCTTCCGAGGGTCCGGATGCCGAGTAGCGCCTTGCTCAGGATCAACGGGGTCGCAGAGCCTGAGCATGATGGGTACTCACACCTCGCCGGCCCTGAGCCATTGCCGGAGTCAGACCGGCCCGCCTTTGGGGCAGAACTCCGCAGGCTCAACAGGCCGCCCATTCTGTCGGAGATCCGCTCGGGCGCCCACCTGGACAGCGAGACCTTCGAACCTTTGACCTATCACCTACCGGGGATCATTCCAGAGGGTTCGACTCTCTTGGTTGGTGCTCCGAAGATCGGCAAGAGCTGGTTCGTACTTGCGCTGGCTCTCGCTGTCGCTGAAGGCGGCCGGGCTCTGGGCCTGGAAGTCGAGAGCCGTCCGGTGCTCTACTTCGCCCTCGAGGACGGAGACCGGAGGCTTCAGGACCGGTGTAGGACGCTTCTCAATGGGGACCCAATCCCCTCGGACTTCGAGTACCTCACGTGGCTCGAGCCGGATCAGATAGCCCCAACCGTCGAGGCATGGATCGCAGAGTACCCGGGCGATGCCCCTCTGATGATCCTTGACACCCTCGGCAAGGTGATGCCGCCAAGCCTTCAAGGCGAGTCGGCATATCAGCGCGACTATCGGATCGGTGGAATGCTCAAGGCCCTCGCTGCCCAGAGTCCGGGTACTTGCATCCTCACCAACCACCACGATCGCAAAGCTGGTTCCGACGATTTCGTCGATCGGGTGAGCGGTACCAACGGCCTTGCTGGCTCGGCCGACACGATCGTCTTACTGGCTCGAGGCCGTGGGGAATCGGAAGGCACGATCTCGGTAACGGGGCGCGACGTAATCGAACAGAACTATGCGGTCACGTTCGATGGGCGGTCTGGCCTCTGGTCTCTCGCGGGCAATGACCTGAGAGAGGCCGCTGATGCGGCCCGGGTGCTCCAGGCAACGCAGAGCCTCACCGAGTTGCCCCGGCGGATCGTCGGCTACGTCAATGAGCACTCCGAGGGCGTCAGCCCCAGCCAGATCGCAGAGGCTCTCGGAGTCGAGTCGAGTCACGTAAGGGTCTGGGTGCGGCGCCTACTCGAGTCTGAGCGTATAGACCAGCCGGAGCGCGGCCTATACAAGCCTGTTACTTCCGTTACTCCGTTGCTGAGTAACGAGGCAACAGATGTAACAACCCTGCCGGAGCCGTACTGATGGCGACGCTTCACGCCCTCACCGCTGCCGGCCGCCCCCGCTGCCGATGTGACGCCTTCGGGCTTGCTGGCTGCCCGGAGTGTCAGGCCATCGCAGAAAGGCGAGCCCGAGCCGAGCTAAGGCGACGGGCCGACGAGACCTCCGATAAGACCCATTTGGCAAGGCTGACCGAGGAAGTCAGCCAGGAAGGAAGAACGTAAATGAGGTACTCAATACCCGTGATCTTCGCTGAGCTGGAGCCCGAGCACCTGGAAGTCATCAGTCTGAGGTCGGCGCTACTCGCACGTACTGCTGGCGCCGAAGATCCCGGTGACCCCTCGAAGGCATCCAGTCACTTGGACGAATTGCGAGCTGAGGGAATTGATTGGTCTCCTCAAATGCCAGAGCCGATGATTCCGAGACGACTGTGAACCAGGAACGCCGCCTCGACCGGATCGGTGCCCGCTTGGCCGAGGGGCGCGCGCGGTTGATGGTGGATTCGCCCGTTACGAAAGGTGACACAACGTGACATTGACCGCCAAACAGATGATTGCGATTGAGGAGCTTTTCAGAGGGACGACCGTCACCGAAGCAGCGGAGGTCATCGGGGTATCGCGTAAAACGGTCTCCAACTGGAAAAACAACGTGACAGAGTTCCGAGCCGAACTGAACCGTTTCAGGGCCGAGCACCAAGAGCGAGTCGGCGATCGGCTGGTCAGCCTGTTAGACCTTGCCCTCGACGTCATTCACGCTCGCCTAGAAGAA
>JAZFTL010000224.1:0-9764 GCA_036446675.1 Thermoanaerobaculia bacterium | reverse complement strand
TCTCCCAGCCCGATTGTGAGTATCGTCGCCGTGCCCTTGGGGTCGAGCTGTCCTGCCCATAGGAAGAATGACAGGGCCAACAGCGACAGCATGAAACCGAGAAACAGAGGAACGAAAGAAAGCAGAACCGAGGAGAGAGCCTCGAGTTCCGTACTGCCGCGCTGAAAGAAAATGAAACCCGCAGCCAGAGCCGACAGGATTAAGACAGCGCCTGTAGTCGTGATTCGATTCTGGAGTACAGGCGCCTGCGTTGTTCCGAGCATGATCTGTATTCTCCTGAGGAGCCTTACCGGGAGAGGCCGACTTCCGAGTAGACAGAGGCGTTTGTTGACTTCTCGAGACTCGCCCGTGCCTGCTCAGGGCTTTTTATGCTTGCCCTTTCCCTTAGCCTTAGCGGCCGTTGGTTCTTTGCCTTTACCCTTACCGGGCTTGGCCGTAGGTTTGCCGTGGCGGCGATGGTACTCGGCAGAAAGGTTTGCCGTGAGACCGCGGCCCGAGGCGGTCCACGCCATCGCGGTTGCTACGGAGACACCGTAGTACTCGTGAATCACACGGACGGAGACCAAGTTCCTGGTATCCGCATCGGAGAGCACGAACGCATGGCTCCTGTTTTGGCGGTGCTTTTTCCAGTGCCCGTAGGCTTTCCCATAGGGTGGTCCAGGATCCCGGTCGATCTCCACGAACCAGATGTCGACGGGAAGACCGACCCGTGCCGAAACCTCGAACCAGGAGAGACCGCTGCTGCGAAGAGAGAAGATGAAATCTGCAGACCGCCCCGAGCGCTTCCCGATGAATAACGCCACCGCCAGATCTTCCGGCCGCTTATAGCGTGCTGCAAGGCGGTTGATCGCCGTCCGATCCTTCCCGAAGTAGTGCGAAGAGACACCGAGATAGATGTCGACATCGTCTCCCAGCTTGACCTTGGCGCCGAGATCGACATCCAGCCCCGCGAAGCCGGGAACTACGGTAAAGACTGCTATGAGCAGAAAGACGAGAGTGCGGACGTACCGATGCGAGAGCATGAAACTATTTACCAAAACCACGCTAGCAGGTGGACAGGAAGAATCGATATGCTGAATTCCACTGGTGGAAATATCTGTTGAACCCAAGTCTCTGGTGAGCCGTTGCCAACTCCGGGCAATGTGAAGTGAACCGAAGTGGTCGAGCCCGCGACTCTAGTAGCTGAAGGAAGATGAGAAACCGAAGCGAAGTTCTCGACGAATACCTGGTGCTGAGCTGCCAGCGGGGCCAGCGCGAAGCCTTGGAGCTTTTGGCGAAGCGGTGGCATCCGAAGATGGTGCGCTACGCCTGCCGCATGACCGGGAGTGTAGATGCCGCAGCCGACCTAGTCCAAGACTCCTGGCTGGCGATCGCCCGAGGTATTCGCCGGCTGAAGGATCCTACGTGCTTTCGCAGCTGGGCCTACCGGATCGTCACAAATAAGTGCCGTGACTGGATCCGCCGGCAACAGCGCGATCGAGCGCGCAGTTCCGAGCTCCCGGCCGAGACGGTCGATCCGGCGACGCTACGGGGTCTGGATCAGAGGATCATGCGGCTACGCATCGCCCTCAAGCGCTTGACAGTAGAACGCCGGGCGATTCTATCGATGTACTACTTGGAAGGGTTCTCGGTGTCTGAGATCGGGCGAACTCTCGATATCCCACCAGGAACCGTCAAATCACGGCTTTTCAGGGCTCGGCAAGAGCTGCGAGCAGAACTGGAGGATTCAAATGAAACCGAGAACAGATTCGATCGACAGACTGATTCGTGAAGCTCTTAGTGCGGAGGAGACGGAGTACTTCGACCGACTGGGGGAACAGTCCATTCCAGAGATGGTTACCGAAACGTTTTTGGGACATCGGCGCTGGCTCAATCTGGGAGGTATATTGGCGGGCACGGTTATGCTCGTTATAGGTGCAGTCTGCGTGGTGAATTTCTACAACGCTGAAGAGATTCGAGACATGTTGCTCTGGGGAGCTGGGGCCGCTTTCTGTTTGTCTGGAATCCTTGGCATGAAAATCTGGTACTGGATGGAGCTGCAGCGCAATGCTCTGACCCGTGAATTCAAGCGCCTTGAGCTCCAAGTGGTGCACTTGGCGAGCCGGCTGCCGCGCCTGCCGGAGGATTGAGAGCGGTCAGCTGTCTGGAGCAGCACCGAACGGCCGAGTCCAGCAGTCGCTTTCCTTTCTACTCCTTCTCGGCGGACGATCGCGACGTGGTTTCGGCGTCACCGAGACGAAATGAATCTCATGACTCGGTCGTGCCGAATCAGTTGAAGTCTGTCTGTGAGCAACGTGTATACCCCCGGGCCGGGATTCGATCGCAGCGGCTCACGACTTCGTCTCTCATAGGTTCTCGCTGGCGGCGAGCGAGCGGACTGCCGAGATTACTCGATCGATCTCTTCGGCAGTGGTGTAGCAGGCACAACCGACCCGAACGAGACCCTGTTCCGCGACTCCCAGCGCTGCGATGACGCTCGAGGCATAGAAGTCGCCGTCTGAGACGAAAATTGCGTGGTCCGCCGCCAGTCGAGTGGCGACCTCTCCAGAGGGCATTGAACCCAAGGTAAAACCAAGAGTCGGGGTGCGCGGCTCTCCGGGCGACGGTCCGAACAGATTGATGGCCGGGATCTCGGCCAAGCCCTGCCAGAGCTGTTCGAAGAGTTCGTCACCACGCCGGTGCAGTCCCGCGAGGGCGCAGTCCAGCCGGCTTGATCTGTCGCCCGCCTCCGCCAGCGAGGCGAGAAACTCGACGGCGGCAGCGGCCCCGACGATCCCCTCATGGTTCTGCGTACCGGTTTCGAATCGGCAGGGCGCTGCGTCAGGCGCAGGAGCGAGTTTCGGGACATCCAGTTCCGCCAAAAGCTCTTCGCGGCCCCAGAGCACGCCGACATGGGGTCCGTAGAATTTGTAGGCCGAGCAGCTCAGGAAATCGCAATCCCACTGCTTGACATCTACCCTGGAATGGGCGGCATAGTGAACCGCGTCAACGAAGGTGAGAGCGCCGACCCCCTGCGCCATGCTTACGGCGCGCGCCACATCATTGATCGTTCCGATAGCATTGGACGCCGCTCCCACCGCCACCAGTTGAGTGCGCAGCGAGAGCACACCCTCGAAGGCATCCCAGTCGAGCCCCCCGGTTTCAGGAATCATCGGCACCGTAAGGATGCGAATTCCGCGTTCGGCGGCCAAGCGGGTCCAGGGAGCGATGTTGGCTTGATGGTCGAGCTCGGTAACGACGATTTCGTCTCCCGGACCGAGGCGCGGGGCCAAGGCGCGGCAGAGGTGGTAGGTAAGGGTGGTCATGTTGGCGCCAAAAACGATTTCGCGAGGTGTGCCTCCGACGAAATCTGCGAGGGCCCGGCGCGCTGCGTCTAGAGCCGCATCGGTCTCTATACTGGTGGGAAACGACCAGTGGGAGTTGGCGTTGTGATGCAACAGGTAGTCCGCAACCGCGTCGACAACGGATTGCGGCACTTGAGTGCCTCCGGGGCCGTCGAAATAGGCGACCGTCTGCCCGGCCTCGCTTCTGGCGAGCGCCGGAAACTGGGCGCGAATGGCGGCGACCGTGGTGATTGAAGAACCGGCAGCTTGTGGCGTGGTTTCGGTAATCACGATTAAAGGGGGTCACACGGTCTTGGGGGAATGCGGGCTGCCGCGATTGGTAACAAAACGGTTATGCACAGACAACCTTAGGGTTAACCCGGCGCGGCCGGTTCGACCACCAGCATGGATGGCCTGCGGCTACGAACTGTCATCATCTTCCTCATCGTCGGTCTCCAAGCGAATGGTTTCCAGGTCTATTGAGAGCTTGACCTCGTCTCCAAGCAGCAGTCCACCTTTGTCCAAGGTGGCATTCCATACCATGTTGAAGTCTTTGCGGTTGAGGGTGATGGTCGTGGCAAAGCCGGCCTTGCGATTTCCCCAGGGATCGTCGACCTGGCCGAAATAGGATACCGGTAGAACGATCTCTTTCTCTACCCCGCGCAGGGTCAGGGTGCCGGTGACGTTGTAGAGTTCTTCGCTGACCGCTTCGATGGCGGAGCTACGAAAAGAGATTTGAGGGTATTTCTCCACCCAGAAGAACTCTTCGCTCCTTAAATGCTTGTCACGTTTCTCCAGGTTGGTGCTAATACTCTTTGCGACGATGAAAAACTCCACTCGAGACCGAGCCGGATCTTCGGCGTCAAGATAGATTGTGCCCTCGAAATCGCTGAAGTTACCACGCACTTTGCTGATGAGATGTCTCACCTCGAACGTTATGACCGAATGGGAGGCGTCGATCTTATGGAGTTCCAGGGCCTGGGCGGGTAGAACTGTCAGCAGGGCTAGGCCTAGCCAGAGGATCGTTTTTGGCATCATCGCTTCTCCTTGAGATATGTAATCTAGAGTTATTCTATGAGTAAAATAGGATTCTGTCAGGATTCGAGTTTGTCGGAGGCGATGGCGGCCTCTACAGGGGGCGAAGCTTCGCCTCAAACCGACGAGAAGGAGAGAGTGATACCCTCAGCTGGAGCATCGAAGCCTTGGACTGGACGGCATATCCCTTCATCCTTTGTGATCCCGACCGCAGAAGGCGCCAGAAGCCAGCGCTCGCTTTCACCCTTGTCATCCCGACCGAAGGCGCTGTAAGCGCCGGAGCAGAGGGATCTGGGTGGGGGAACTTATAAGACGGTTAGTATGCCACCCATCCCCCAGATTCCTCGCTATCGCTCGGAATGACAAGGGCGGACTGCTCTTGGAACTCAAAAAATTGACTCAAACGTTAAGATGTCAAGCGATAGGAGATACCTAGGAGGGCTACCCGTGCAGGGTCGTAGGTTCCTCTTCCAGGTGTCGACTCTCGAGCATAGTAATTTCGAATTGCGCGATCTTCACTCGATCACCAAGCTCGAACGTCGCCTTCGAGCAAGCTTTCCCGTTCACTTTAGTGCCATTGCGGCTGCCCAGATCCCGGACCACAAAGGCACCCCGCTCCCAACTCAGGCTGGCGTGGCGCCGGCTGACGGCAAGATCATCGATGAAGATATCGGAGACCTGATCCCGCCCGATGATCATCGTAGGTGGCGTGAAGGGTCGGCGACGCACCTCGGTGCCATCCGCCAGCCGCACAAATACCGTAACCGCAGGAGCCGGACGGGTGAATGCAGCCAACTCGACCAGAGATTTCCCGGCGTCAGGGTCTGGGTCGGTCACGAAGCTGAGATCGGTGAAGACTTCGATTGTCGTGTCTAATTCGGTAGGACTGAACGCGTAGAGTAGAAATCGATCTTCGAGCGAGCCATCTTGAGGATCGTCTTCCGGATTTCCGAAGAACAGCCGGGTCGGCCGGCCTCCTTTTAAGAACAAGAGACTGCGAACACCGCCTCGAACAATCGCGATGGCCGCGTCTTCACGGGCGCTTTCCAAGGTCCCAAGGACATGAGCCGGATCGACCAATCGGGTGGAAGCCTGCAGCGACGGCCGACTGCAAAAATGGACGGCAACCATCAGCAACTGTGACTTGTCGGTTCGGATTAAGGTACAGATGCCGTCTTCGAGCTGACGAGCCCGCACTGCCACATCGTAAAGAGGCACTTGAGAATAGACATCCCGTCCCAGAAGACCCGCAAGTAACGGTGCCGAAGAATAGATCAAACAGGTCAGACGGGTCTGGCCGGCCTCGATTTCAAGACGACCCTGTGGACACCGCCCTGCGGTCAGCAATCGGTCCAACTCCGTGATGGTCTCCGGTCGGAATGGAGTCGGACCCAGTACAATCTCGCCGGGTGGAAAGCGCTCTAGTGCCATAACGTCTCGCTTCTTCAAAAATCGAACCGGTCCAACCGTGGGCGCCGGCTTAGCTACGGTTCGCAAGAATTTCGAAGATACTATCAGCGCACTGCACTCTCGAAGGCAGGCCCGAAATCCACCGCCAAGGTGAACTCGAACAACCTCGAGCGGTGGCGGTCAATCTAGTCTCCTTCCAATCGCACCCACGAAGCGCTGCAAAGCGACTCTCGACTGAGCAAGAAACAGAGAGGGCTCGATGAGTTCGAGTTCCATGACCACAGGATTACCCTGCGAGTCGGGGGCTACATCGATTCGAGCGTAGAGCAGCGGCTCGCCTACCAACTCGCCGGCCGCTGCTATCGCTCGCTTGGCTAAACTCGTTTCGAGTAGAGAACTCTCTACCTCTTCCGACACCGACTCGTCATCCTTAGAGAACCGCGGGCTCTTGCGCACCGCATGGGTCACCTCTCCGTCAATCCACACCAAGGAACGCTCGCCGTAGCCCTCGACCGACGGCAGGTACGATTGAACCAGAACGTCTCCATCTGCTGCAAGAGATCGAAGATGGGCCTCGCCATCTGCCGCCTGTCCGGCGCCGATCCTCAGAGTTCGGTAAGAGGAGGCCGATACCGCGGGTTTGATCACGACGGCGTGCCAGCCTCGAGAGGCAAGGATCGATTCTAGAGTTCGCTCGGAGCTCATCGGCACCAATACCGTGGGAACCACGGGGAGGCCGCAGCGCTCCAGTTCCAATAGATAGCTCTTATGGGAGTTCCAACGGACGACCGACAGGGGATTCCACAATTGGGAAACCCGAGAGACAGCTTCTGCCCATCTGAGAAATCTAGGGCGATCGAGATGGTAATTCCAGGTTGAGCGCAACACGGTCTTCCGAGCCTGGGACCAGTCCGCTCCGGGGCCGTCCCATGGCAGCACCACCGCCTTGATTCCAGATGCTTCCAGAGCTCCTAACAGCAGCTCCTCGTCATGGTCGGGTTCCGGTAATTCCCTGCATGAAGCTAAAGCTACATCCATGGACGAATTGTAACTCCCGCTGGTCGAGAGCGCATGCAAGAATAGGCGCTCATGATCGGACAGACGCTAGCGAACTTCAAGACCACCGCCAAACTCGGGCCTTCTCATTCCGAACTCACTTTTTCTTGTCATTCCGGCCGAGGGCGAGGAATCTGGGGGAAGGTTGGCGAGCTATGTCCCCGTGCTCATCTTCTTATAGCTCTTCGGGATGGATGACAAGAGACGAAGTAGGTGATGCCTTTTCCCCGCCGACTTCTTTAATGGCCGACAAAGCACACCCAGCGAAAGCTAGCGTCGCAATGGGAACGTTAGCTTTGCACCGTGACGACGTTCCGGCCACTGTTTTTGCCCTGGTACAGCAGCTCGTCCACGGTGGACAGCGACCGGTCAAAAGTCGAATCGGCGTCGACGCGCGCGACACCTAGGGTAACCGTAACGTCCACTCGTTCACCGTTCCACTCCACCGAGAGATCCTCGACCCGCTTCCGCACCCGATTTGCAAAAACCGGCGCGAAATCGATCTCCGTGTCCAGCAGCATGACGAGAAACTCGTCTCCTCCCCAGCGCGCTGCTAAGTCGCTGCCGCGTGTGACCGCAGCCAGGACTTCGGCGATCCCGACCAGCACTCGATCCCCTGCAGCGTGACCGAACCGGTCGTTGATTTTCTTGAATCTGTCGACGTCTGCCATGATAATCGCAAATCCCTTTCCACGCCGACGTGAACGTTTTACCTCAGACTCGAAACGTTCTCTCATGCCGCGCCGATTGTACAAACCGGTGAGGCTATCGGTGCGTGAGAGGCTCTCCAATTCCCGATTTAAGTCGCCGAGTTGAGATTGGGCTTGATCGAGCTCTTGGTTGCGCTCGAGGAGATTCCGGTTGGCGCGCCGTGACCCGCGATAAGCCATCAGGGCCGCGCCGGCTACCACGAGCAGCAGGAGCACGCCGACGACGAGCGCGTATCCGATGGTCCTCGCGGAATGCCGCTCTTCCTGCAGAACCCTGATGCGCCGCTGTTGTGACTCCATTGAGTAGAAGGCTTCCAGCTCTCGGATCTTCTGCAACGACACCTCGTTCAACATGGAATCCTTGGCTTCGCTGTAACGGATGTAAGCCTCGAGCGCCGCGTCGATCTCGTTCTCGCCGACGTAGTACTCGTAGAGTCTCAGGTGCGCATCACGGCGCAGCTGAGCACTCCCAATCTGCTGAGCGAGCTCGAGAGAACGCTCCAGGTGGGCCAAACCTTGGCGGCGCTCTCCGAGCTTTATCAGCAGCGGGCCGAGTTCGGAGAGGATGACAGCGGTGCCAAAAAGCGCTCCGGTCTCTTCCGCAAGCTCGAGCGAGCGGCGATAAAAGGGCAAGGCTCGAGCCGGCTCACCAGATTTGGCGTAGATATCGGCTAGGGAAGCCAATGTTGGCAACAGGGCGTCGTGGCGGTCGATTCGGGTGTAGATCGTCGTCGCTCGCTGTAGATCGGCCAGGGCCTTGTCGTAGTGGCCGAGTTCACCGTAGATGCCGCCAGTGCGGCTCAGTGAATAGGCGATCTGACCTGCATCTCCCATTTGTTCCTTAATCTCGAGAGCCTGGAGATGGAATCTCAGAGCCTGGTCGAGGTCGTTCAGCGAGCGATACGCATTGCCGATGTTGGCTAGACAGAAAGCAACTCCCATAGAGTCGCCTAGATCTTCGTAGATAGTACGGGCCTCGAGGTGGAGCTCGATGGCAAGGTCCTGTCGACCGAGCTTGCGTTGTAGGACGCCCATTAGGTCAAGCGAGCGCGCCGTTCTGAGGCGGTCGCCCTCCTGCCGAGCCAACAGTCTGGCCTGCTCAGCGAGACTTAATGCCTGGGAAAGCTGTGAATTGCGTATCTGCTCGGCTCGCTCTAGCAGTCGATCAATCTGAGAACTCGGGGTATCAGTATGTTGAGCGGCGAGAACCTGAGCGACAAAGCACGCCAGAAGAAACATGCGGCCAAGGACTATCATCGCGCAGCCATCGTGGTGTATCTCTGCACCAGAATCTCTTCTTGGCTCACTTCGAGAGAGCGCCGCGGGCTGACAACACCAACTGCGGGCTGCCGAGGTATGGGGTCCGCACCCTGGACCGATCGCTCATTGGACATCTTTCGACCCATTCTAACCCGAAGTTCCCTGCCTGAGAGCAAGACTCCCAATGGGTTCCACACTGCTCTCGCACAGGAGCGGTGAAATGGCTCGAACTCTCTTCGAAAGAGTCGTCGCATGGAGTCAAGTAGTCTGGGTTAGGAGCAGCGCCGCACACACTCGCGCAGCACTCCCACTGTACGATGGGAATTCGGAGTTTCTGGACAGCATTCGGCACCCACTGCAGTATGCGGTTCTTGATAGAGCGACAGATTGGATTGAAATTGTTGCCTACGCCCAGATCCCTTCTATGAAAGGCAAAATCAAGAGGTAAACTTCCCCTTGGGGGATGAAGCCTTGGATTTGCGTCCCCCGTTGGCGGTACTTCTGAGGTCGGATATGGGGTTGGGCGTGAGACTCGATCAGAATCGGTCGTGTCGGGTGCGTGCTCTGCGTTGTTGGGTTTCGAAGAATCGGAACCACGCTTCTATTTGGGGCTCGATGGCCCATGGCAGAGTTTGGTTCTGTGAGGGGGCCTAGCCTCCGCTCAGCGACTTGCTGCGATGTGCTGCAGCTGGACCAGGGATCTGGCAGAGACTCGCCCTCGAACCGGCAGAGAACAGGCAACTCTCTCAGGACTCCCCGAAACTACCTATGAGCGAAACTTTCGAGCTTTCGAGATCTCGCCGGATGGTCAGCGCTTCCTCTTTCTATTTCCCGAAGAAACGCCTGAAACACAGGAAGTGGTGGTTATCACCGACTGGCGCGATACTCTTCGTCAGGCCACGCAATAACATTCAATCTTTCTCGGATATTCATGCTACACTCAGTCGCATGAAACAGAAGACTTCTATCA
>JAZFTL010000223.1:0-3098 GCA_036446675.1 Thermoanaerobaculia bacterium | reverse complement strand
GCTCAAAACAGCCTTCTTCGTCGCGAACCCAACCGCCAAACTCAAGTCGCCGGAAACAGAGGTTGATTCCCTTTGGTAAATCTCCGCCGCCCGTTCAATCAATCTCGCCTCTTGCCACGAGTCATAGTTCAGAGTCACCGTGCGGAGGCCCGCATCGATGCGCGCGGTGAGGTCACGCACCAGATCCGGATCAAGAATCAATGAGCTTCCAGGTTGATCGTCCACCTCGAGGTGAGGGCTCGATCCAACTGCTTCAACTGGCTCTGCCGACTTCATCAGAGAGATGGGTTCTCCAACCTTGATCATCACCGACGAACGAAACCTACCGCGCGCCTCAAAGAGCAGGCCCACCGGTACGATCTGAACTCCCAGCGGGCCATAGAGCCTCTCAGCCTCCAGCGCAATGCGGGCCGCACCCGTCTTCATCGGCAGAAGCTGAGGCGAAGTGTGACTTACGCCTTCGGGAAACAGGGCAATGGCCCCCGACTGTTTCAAAACCCGGTAACTCGCAGCAAACGTCGAAAGATTCTGCGAAGTACCACTGCCCGGGTCCTGTTTGCGGAATACCGGGATGGCCCCCGAAAGCTTCACCAGATACTTCACTACAGGATGCCTCCAAAGAGTGCTCTTGGCAAGAAACCGCATCGGAACCGGGAGGAATCCCAAAAGGAGCATCGGGTCGATCAACGAGTTCCCGTGATTACCGACGATGACCATGGGTCGGTCGATCGGTAGCCTGGAGAGCCCGACGATCTCGATCTTGCGGAAGAAGATTCGAGACAGAATACGGGCCAGGGCAGGAAGCCACGTGCAAGGAGCGGCTCCGCTTGCTCCTTCAGCTATGATTGTTGAAACTCCTCCCGCCAGCTTCGAGCTGCCTGGTATCCGGCCTTTTCGTCAACGTACTGCATCAGCCAGAGCCCGAAAAGAAAAAACCCGCCGTTTACCAACAGAGCCAGGTGCTGAGACCCAGAGACCGAAGAGACCAAACCAAAGACCAACGGGCCCAGTGCATAGGCAGCCCTCGACGCCAGCCCCCAGAATCCAAAAAATTCGCCGGCTTTCGAGAGCGGTGAGAAAAGGCCCACTAGAGCTCTTGACGCTGCCTGCAGAGATCCGATTCCTAATCCTGCCGCCAGCGAGATCACCCAAAAGACACTCTTGCTTGTACACAGGTAGGTCGAGACCGACAGTACCAGCCACAGAACCAAGGTGAGCTGAATCGTCACTTTCGCGCCCAGACGATCTTGCATCACTCCAAACCCCATAGCTCCGACGGCTGAAGAAAGCTGTAAGACGATGAAGAGGATCATCAAATCCTTCGCACTGAAGCCAAGATTTCGCTCAGCAAAAATGGCCGCAAAGGCGATCACCGACATAAGTCCACATGAATAGACGAAGAAAATCGCCAGAAACCTTCCCAGCTCGCTGAAATGTTTGAAGGCGTGGGCCGAGGTCGCGAGACGGGAGAAACCGACTCGAGCGTACGCTACGAGCGTGCGCTTCGGACCCTGCTCAGCGCGTTCGCGCATCAAGAGAAACGTCGGCAGGCCGGCCACCAGAAAGAAAGCCGCCGTGAGGAGCCAAGTGAGACGAAGATTTGGTAGGTTTTCAGGAGTGAAGCCCGCCGACACTCGTGGTAAGACGAGTAACAGGCAGCCCAGTCCACCGAGATATCCCAGTCCCCAGCCAAAGCCCGAAATCCTGCCGATATTTTCCGGAGTCGAGAGTTCCGGCAGAAAGGCTGCCGCGAAATTCTCCCCGAGTGAATATGCCACGTTCGAAATGACAAACAGGAAAACTCCCAGCCAAATGCTGCCCGGCAACACCCAGTACAGCGACGCAGTACCCAGAACGCACATTACGTAGGTACCGAACAGGAAGATCTTCTTGCGCCCCGAGTCGTCTGAAATCGCCCCCATCACCGGCGCGAGCAGTATCACGATGAGGTTAGAGATCGTAATTGCCACGCCCCACAGCCAATCGGCCTTACCGCCCGGAGCCACCATTTTGGTGAAATAGATGCTGAAGGCGACCGTAACAATGACCGTCGTGTAGCTGCTGTTGGCGAAATCGAACATCGCCCAGCCGAAGATCTCGCGCTTCCGCACGGGTAGCGAGCTAAACTTGGAATCCGACATGTGGCGCCATTCTACTTGTTACTTCCTTCGGCGATGAGAAAAACCAATATTGCATTCAAGAATCCACATCCGCTGCGACTGATTCCAAGACTTCGAGCCCTCGCGATCTGCATTGTGGCCACTTCGCTCTCTACGATTGCCACTGGATCGACCGCATCCACCAACACCTCAGAATATGACCCGGCCGGCGCCTTTGAACTCTATTTCGAATTAACCTCCTCGATACGCACCGTCAAACTAGATGCCGACCTCTGGGCGGGAGGCAAACTCTTGATGCGAGGCCGGCGTCAAACAGACGGGACGCTCACTCTCACCTACGTGCGAGCCATCGAATCACCCTGGAAGTTCTATTGGATCGACAGACTTGGCCCGGGAGGAGATGAGGTCAAGCTAGCGTCCGTAGTGACTTTGAACGAGGCAAGCTGGGAGGCCCTGAAGACCGCGCGAGACAGGAACGCCGCCTTCGGAGCGGAGATTCATCAGAAATGGGAGGCGCTAACCGGCAAGCATCGAGAGCTCGACGGTACCTTCGTCTTCGTCGTGATTGGCGACGCCGAAGGAAGATTCGATGTGACGATACGGCCCTCCGGCGAGCTGACTCGGATCCACAATCGTCTCACCGACCGTTGGCTGACCGGGCCGTTCGATCGCTGGATCGGCACCTGGGGCTTCCCACGCACGTCTGATAAGTCACCCCAGGGCTACTGGTTCTGGAACCACGGTGAGACTCTCCCCTTCTCCTATGAGCCCCACACGTATCATGGCCTTGCGGCCGCCCTGAAACTGCTCATGCAGCCCCTCCCCAGACTGCTTGATGATTCGACAACTGAGACAGCGATGGATTGGGAGAACCCACTTCATTTGGCGCATAGCGTTCTCAAGACTTTAGGGCCAAGGCTCCACCGCCCCACCCCCGAGCCGACTTCCGTGTCGGTCACCATCGAGCTCGTAGAGCAA
>JAZFTL010000222.1:0-3604 GCA_036446675.1 Thermoanaerobaculia bacterium | reverse complement strand
TGTATCCGGTTCTCGAGATCAGGGCCGGAACCCCTGCAACCTCATCTCGAACAAAACCGTAGTACCTGACCTGAGACAGATCACAGCCCGTCAGCTCAGCGAGCACCTCCTGCGCCCGGGGTCCCTGTAGAGCCAAAAGGGCGAAACTATTGGATTCATCCGTCAGTTCGACGCCCTCGATCGAATGCGCCTTCAGCCAAGCGAAATTCTTTTCAATGTTAGCGGCGTTGACCACCAGCATGAACTCTTGGTTACCCAATCTATAGACCAGCAAATCATCCAAGTAAGTTCCGCGCTCGGTCAGCAGCCCCGTGTAGTGAATTCGTCCGACCTGCAACGCCGAGACATCATTGGGAGTCAAGCCCTGAAGAAAACTCTCGGCGCCAGGACCGGCGACGCGAAATTCCCCCATATGTGAGACATCGAACAGTCCCAGTCGCTCGCGGACCGCCCGGTGTTCCTCGACGACACCACTGTAACGGACAGGTAGCTCCCATCCAGAGAATTCGATGAGCTTGGCGCCCGCCTCGACATGCTGATCGTAAAGCGGCGTCCGCCTGGCCTGGTGATTCGTGCTCTCGCGCATTCGTAACCCTTCTCGAGCGAGACTATACCAAGGGACCCGAGCCTGCCGGCAGCTATCACCACGATCATTGTCCTCCATCGCCGTGCCGTCAGCCGGCTAACTCTCACCAGATCAACGATTTACGCCGATCGCTTTGAGTGAAGAACTACATGTCCTGTGGAAAAGGTGTCCTAGAAACTCCTTCCACGATCCGAGTCTCTTCATTCACGATTTCTGTAAACTACTGTCAATAAATGACTTACGAGCATTGCACAGATATTTGTTCAAAGTGGTCAATAGCTTCAGAACAGCGGACATTTAGAGGGATTTCAACCCTGATTTCAACATGTTTTTCCACAGTATCTGTGGAGAATGAGGCCGGCCAAATGGATCGGCTTGTTGGAAACATCGGAAACTGCTCCACCTACAAGAGTTAGAGGCGTGGAACCCCTCTGGTCGTTTTGAGCTTGCCGAGATCCAAGTGGCTGCGAATGGCTCGCGAGACATCTGAGTTGGTCAGGTTACGCCACCGATCAATAACCCACGATTCATCATCAAGAGGAATTCCAAAGATCTCAGTCTCCGCCGCTAGGTCCGCCCACTGTCGCGCAGTCTCTCGGTGAAAGGGCTCGCGACCAATCAGGTAAGATCTGGCATCGTTGAACTCTTGCTCCGCAAGTCCGGAGACGATCACTTGTTCCAACTCTTCGACAACAGCAGCCTCAGCTTGCTCTAGGGAAGTCGGCGCGGTTCCGACGTAGATCACCAGCCGACCCGGATCGAAACCGGCTCCGGCAAGAACCTCGACACCCACGGAGTAAGCGAGCCCCTCCTTTTCACGAATTCTCTGCGGAATTCGACCCGTCAGGCCCGAGCCCGCTCCCAAGCCAACCGCTGCGATCTGAAGAGCCGGCACGTCAGGATGGTTTAGCGGTAAACTGAGATGTCCCATCAAGAGATGAGCTTGATCTCCAGAATCGAGCGAGACTTCTAGAATAGAATCGTCGAGACCCTCGATCGATGCACGCATTTCAAGTTTGCTCTCCCGGCTTCTGACTCCGCTGAACAGCTCTTGAATTTTGCTAGCCATGAGATCTTCATCGACCCAGCCTGATGCCGCAACGACTATTCCCCGTTCCAAGGCTCCGCGGTGAAATTCTTTACAGTGTTCAGGCAAAATCCTGGCCAGCGAAGCAGCACTACCGTGAGTGGGACGAGACCGCGGATGAGGCGTATACAGCTGCTTCAGAAACGCCCAGCCGGTCACCACCTCGGGCTGATCTCCCATGCTCCGAAGCTCAGCCGCCGCCTGTCGTGCCACCCAGTCAACTCTTTCAGCCGGAAACTGAGGCTGAAGCGTGAGTTCGGCAGCCCATTCCAGAGCTAGGTCCCAGTCCTCGGCCAACGCGTCGATGCCAAGCCCGATGATCTCGACACCTCCGAATCCGGCAATGGCAATGCCTCGCGACTCCGCTTCCTCAGAGATAGCGACCCAGTCTCGGTCGGTCGAGCCCTCCAAAAGAGCGCGGCCAGTTACCAACGCCAGCCCAGGAATCGACTCGTCCCTGGCACCTGCCAGAAGCCAAACTCGAACCGATACTACCGGTGCCCCAGGCACGTGTCTTACTTTGATCGCGATCCGACTAGACGAAATTGCCGGCTCGTCGGTCAACGCACTGCCCTAGCAATCTCTCGATCCTGATGAAACATAGTTTTCTCCCACCGGCAGCGACCAGCCGGCAATTCCACTTTCTGTCGGTTGCAGATATTTCTCCGCAACATTCGACAGGTCTTTCAATGTAGTGGCGAGCACCTGAGTCCGCTGTCTTTCCAAGTAGCCCTGATCGAAGAGGCAAAGTGCCTGGGCCAGAGCCGCCGCTCGACTCTGAACCGTTTCGAAACCGAAGACCCAATCAGCCAGGAACATCCGTTTGGCTCGCTCGATTTCTACTTCGGTGATCCCGGTCTCTCGGGCCTCGCGAAGAATCTTCCAAAAACTATCCTCGATGGCTTCTGGAGCAATTCCAGGAACAGCTTCGAGTGCAAATACCACCGCTCCAGGAGCCACGGATTCACCCAGATCGGCCATCACGGTACTGCATAGATGACTGTCATCGACCAGGTTCCGGTAGAGCCGGCTACATCTGCCCCCTGCCAAGATCGCCAGGAGCAACCGCAAGGCAGCGAAATCTCCGCTCTGCGCAGACGGGCCCGGCAAAGCTGCCATGAAGCGCGCCACCTCGCCCATATGGCGCTCAATTCGCCGTAGTCCGGAAGGCCATTTCGGGATCTTCAGTTTTGGGTCGATGCTCGAGTCCCCATCGGGAGTTCTTGTTGTCTGGGAGAACCGAGATCGAATCTCATCTAGTGCCTTCAGGTCAACATCCCCGACCAAGGCCAACACCGCATTGCCGGGAGAATATAGGCGTTCGTGCAAGACTCGAAGTCGATCCGACCCTAGGCCTTCGAGCGACTGCCGCGAGCCAAGAATTTTCCGCCCATAGGGATGGCCGTCGTACAGTTCAGATCGGACCTCGCCATCAAGAACGTCCCAAGGGTCGGCCTCGGCGCGCGCCAGTTCCTCGAAAATTACTTTTCGTTCCGAGTCCACTGCCTCAGGATCCAAGGTCAGGTTGGCCATCCGATCGGCTTCGATCTCGAGAGCTACCTTCCATCGATCGCTGGCAAAACTGAAATAGTACAATGTACAATCATGACTCGTAAAAGCGTTGTTGGAACCCCCGAAGGCCTGCGTTAACCGATCGATCTCACCGCAGGGGTACCGCGATGAACCCTTGAACATCATGTGCTCCAAGAAATGGGCACCACCCTCCTCTCCCGCATTCTCCTGTAGACTACCCGCTCCGTAGCACAGAGCCGTCGCGACCAGCCGGCTGCCGCGATGTGGCAGGATACAGGTCGTTAGCCCGTCCTCGAGCCTTTCAATGTGGCACTCTGCCGTCCATTTGTGTGGTTGAGCACCGGTTTTGACACGATTTTTCATGGATTTCACAAAGAGATCTCGAGGACTTAAGACTA
>JAZFTL010000221.1:0-11255 GCA_036446675.1 Thermoanaerobaculia bacterium | reverse complement strand
AGTCAGAACCTCGCGTTGTGAGTCAGCGTCATCGGAGAGTAGGACCAGTTCATGGCGCCGTTTTGAGAACGCCAGTAGAAGAGATAGAAAGAATGTGCAGAGTAGCAGCCAGGCTGAGACGTCAACCCGAACGGCGAAGCCACCGCCTAGCACGCGAAGAACAAAGCCCATAGCGATCATCATTACATCCAGGATCACCACGTTTTTCAGGGCGGTCGTATAGAGGAAGTTGATCGCCAGATAGGCCGACAAAGTGATCTGGAAATGAAGGCCCAGATGAACCGCGATTCCGATAGACGAGAAGAGCAGGCCGATCAGAACTGGTAGAGCCGAAGTGATCGAGATCTGCCCCGAAGCGATCGGTCGGTTTTTTTTGAGCGGATGATTGCGGTCTTCATGCCGATCATGGTAGTCGTTGAAGATGTAGACTGCGCTGGAGGCACAACAGAACGCCAAGAGTGCGAATAGTCCCAGTTTAAGTTGAGTTGGTTGGTTCAGCTTTTGAGCAAACACCAAAGGTGCCAGCACAAACAGGTTCTTAACCCACTGCTGTGGGCGCAAGGTTTGGATGAGACCGGCAAGCATGCGGGCTATTGTAGTTGGGATGGCTCGAAAGAGCACACTCGGTTGGAAGTCTTGACTAAAGAAATCCGCACCTAAACTGCAGTCCTCCATGCAAGAAACTTTGCCGCAAAGCAAAACTCGTTTCGTGGTTTTCTATGTGGCACCGACGGTCCTGCTGATCGTGGGCGCTATGCTGCCCCTGATAACCGGAGTCGAAACCCTTTACACCCGAGATGTTTTCAGCGTCCATCTCGAGATGAAGGCGTTTCAGGCTGAGGCGATGCGCGCGGGGTACCTTCCGCTCGTCGACCCTTACCGAGGCGGAGGGCAGCCGCACCTCGGTAACCTCAACACAGTACCTCTCTATCCTGATAATTTGCTGTTTCTAGTCGGCTCTACCCTATGGGCCCTCAACGCCCATTTTTGGATTCACTTGGTCTTGGCGCCATTTACTTTTTTCTGGTTGGGCAGAGAGTGGGGGCTGCGAGCCGAGGCGGCCTGGGCTGCCGGGGTGATCTATGCGAGCAGTGGTTTTTTTCTTTCCAACTTCAATCTCTATAATCTAATTGGGGGTGCAGCGCTGGCGCCGGCCGTGGTTGCGGCAGCGCTCGCGCTCGGGCGGGGCAGATCCGGAAAGAAGCTCATTGCATTGGCCGGTCTCTGGACGCTGACGATTCTTTCCGGAGATCCGATGACCGCCGTGCTGATTGCGTTGTTAGCGGCATCCGCGGTGCTCGCCAAATGGGGTTGGTCGTCGCGGGTTGTCGTTTGGACGGTTGCTGGATTCGGTTTCGGAACTTTGATAGCGGCCCCTCAGATCGTTCCTTTCTGGCGCATTCTCCCGCACACATTTCGCGGCCATTGGGGTTACTCGGCGCTTGGGGCGACAGCGGCAAGCTGGAATCCCCTGACCGCCTTCGAGTGGTTCATACCCTTTGCCTTCGGCACTCCTGACTTGGCTTTCTGGGGGCAGAGCTTGAACCCGGGGTACTTGCCTATCTATCTCTCACTCTACCCAGGGGTGCTGGCCCTAGGTCTTGTCTTGGCCAGTGGGCGACCGGATTCGCGGTTCGGTTATTGGGCCTGGGCTGCGGTCAGCTTCGGTCTTTTCTTCTCAATGGGTCAGTTCAATCCGATTCTCGACAGCATCGTCCAAGCCATCGGCATGAATGTCGTCCGGCTACCGGGCAAGATGTGGTTAGCAGTAGCGGTAGGTGCTGCGCTACTTTGTGGCAGCGGCTTTGAACGGATTCTCAACTCAGAGAAGCGCCCCCAGGCGATCCGTAGAATCGGTGTTCTCACTCTGCCATTCTTAGGCTTCGCTGCCTTTCTCTACAGCTTTCCTGTAACTGTGAATCAGTGGCTTCGCAGCGCTATCCCGCTGCGATTCTCGTTCGAATTCGTCGAGCATGAGAGGCTTCGCTGGGCGAGTATGAGCCTGATGACCGCCTTGTTTATTGGCGTCGTAGTGGTCGTGCTGCTTCTGTCGCGACGCCAGATGATGCTGGGAGGAGCCGCCGTTATGGCGCTCCATCTGGGGACTCAGATCGTCCTGCTGGCCCCTTTGATGGAAACTGACCGAACGGCCTTTTACAGTGATCCTCCTCCCCTCAGCGAATATATTCCACCTGGCACCTCGATCGTGCAAGGGTCTTTGAACGGGCTGATGGGAGCGAGCAAGATTTCTCTCGCGGATTTTCCTGACCAGAGAATGGTATGGATTCGGCGACGCAATTTCTTGGAATTCTACCCGGAGAGCGGAGTTCTCCGGCAGCGCCGCTACGAATTCAACCTCTCGCCTGAAGGGCTTGATTCTTTTTTGACTGTGGCGGTGACGCAGAGGGTGGCGGGTCTCTCCGACGCTCAAAGATTACGGATTTTCGCTGTTTCGGGGGTAGAGACCTTGATCATGTCACGACAACTCGAGCGCTCTGCACTGGACCAAGCGGTGCTCTTGAGGCGCCAGCCAAGCCTGGGCCGCGAGATCTTCGTCTATCGCCTCTTGCGGGTGGCTCCAAGGGCAAGATTCGTCACCAGTTTTCGCGGTTCGGACCATCTCAACGACGCCTTGGAGCAAATCCTGGATCCGACGTTTGACCCTCGAACGATGACCGTTCTGGCTGGAGCGATGCCGCAGACTACAGGGCAGGGCGGAGAGGTTGAAGTTTTGCGCCGCGAGCCTGAGTACTTTGAGGCTCACATCGAGGCCAAGAGCCCAGGGGTACTCGTGATGCAACGTGCTTTTCTGCCAATCTATCGAGCCACCCTCGATGGGCGAGAAGCCCGACCCGTGGTGGCGGATCTCCATCGGCTGGCACTCCAGGTGCCGGCGGGATCGCATCGGGTCAAGGTTTGGGTGGATCGTGGCCCACTCAGGGTGTCGTTTCTGGTCGCGTTGGGAACCCTGGTGGCACTTCTAGGTACCGCCGTTGCGATGCATCGCCGGCCGGGAGTCCAGCGCCGATGACCGAGCCGTTTTCGAAAGTTCTGGTTGCCAATCGTGGTGAGATCGCGGTGCGCATTCTGCGAGCTCTGCGGGATCTCGAAATTACTAGCGCAGTGATCTATTCCGATGCTGACCGCAGCAGTCTCGCGGTATTTCTTGCCGATGAGGCCTACCGGATCGGTCCTCCTCCGGCGCTTGAAAGTTACCTCCGAGCGGCAGCGATTATTCAGTTGGCGGGCGAAATCGGTGCCGATGCGATCCACCCAGGCTACGGATTCTTGTCGGAGAGCTCCTCCTTTGCCGCAAGCTGTGGGGCGGCGGGGATAGTGTTTATTGGGCCATCTCCAGAGGCGATCGCCGCGATGGGATCAAAGATCGAGAGCCGTCGCCTCATGCGGGCTGCAGGGGTTTCAGTGGTACCCGGCGGAGACGAGCCTCTGGAGAGCGTGCAGGCGGCCAGAAATGCGGCGCAGGCGATCGGTTATCCAGTCATGCTGAAAGCATCAGCGGGTGGTGGCGGGAAGGGGATGCGCCGAGTGTCGTCGGAAGAGGAGTTATCTGCCGCCTATCGTGCCGCCACCTCGGAGGCTCAGTCGAGCTTCGCGGACGCCTCCGTGTACATTGAAAAACTTCTGGTTCGTCCGCGCCACATTGAAGTTCAGTTGATCGGTGATCACCATGGTCGGCTCATCGCCATTGGCACTCGCGAGTGCTCACTGCAGCGCCGGCATCAGAAGGTCCTAGAGGAAGCACCGGCACCCGCACTCGACGAAGAGGCTTCGAGGCGACTGGAACATGCGGCGCTTCAAGCCGCTCGAGCGGTCGGCTACTACAGTGTAGGTACGATCGAATTCCTCATGGATCGGAGCGGCGAGTTCTACTTTCTGGAAATGAACACTCGGCTACAAGTAGAGCATCCGGTTACCGAAATGGTGTCGGGGCTGGATTTGGTTCGCGCTCAGATTGTCGTTGCCCAGGGCCGGCCGTTGGGTTCCGAATTCGACTCTTTCGTGATCCGCGGACATGCAATCGAGGTGAGAATTTACGCTGAAGATCCGTTTCAGGACTTCGCGCCCTCGCCTGGACGGATTGACGTGTTGCGCTGGCCCGCAGGTCCTGGAGTGCGGGTAGATGCAGGCGTCGCTGCAGGGACAGAGGTCTCGATCTACTATGACCCTCTTCTAGGGAAGTTGGTTGTCTGGGGAAATACCCGACTCCAGGCCTGCGAACGGCTTGCGAGCGCCTTGAAGGAGATGAGGATCGAGGGCATTCGAACGACCGTTCCGTTGTACAGGGAACTCTTAAAGGATGCGGACTTTCGAAAGGGAACTTTGGATGTCGAGATGCTTGATCGTAAGTTAGAGACTAGGGATCTGGAGCCTGAACCGAATTCCGGCTCGAACGATCTCCACGTCATCGCAGCGGTGCTCGAATACATTCGCGCCGATTCGCCGGCTGCAGCTTTGCCTGAATGCGGCCCACGAGGCGCTGGGGGGGACCTGGATGGACCTCGGCGCTGGCGGGCCGCAGCGCGGCGAGAAGCCGTTGGAGGCGACGGGTGGAGCTGATCGTTTTTCAGGGGGCATGCAAGCGCCGGGTTGAGGTGGTTCGAGACGGCGAGGCCTGGCGAGTTTGTGTCGATGGGCGGCAGTATCATGTCGACTTGGCGCCGGTAGATGCAGAGTCGAGGAGCCTCCTCATCGATGGCGGGCACTCTGAAGTGTCAGTACATCTGGAGAATCCCGGTGAATTTCTCGTCACTAGCTCTTTTGGCTCTGGCCTAGTAAGGGTGATGGATCCGCTCGAATACGCGGCGCGACAGGCGACTCCTCAACCGCCAGACCGTGGCACGGGTGTAGTGACGGCATACATGCCGGGAAGGGTCGCGGCGATTCTCATCGAAACGGGACAGGCGGTCTCAGCTGGTGAGGGCTTGGTAGTACTGGAAGCGATGAAAATGGAGAACGAGATTACGGCTGAGCACGATGGCGTGGTCGGAAAGATCCTTGTGGCGGTCGGTGACGCCGTTGAGGGAGGGGATCCGCTGGTGGAGGTGAAGTAAGATCTAATACCGCTAGGGTGAGCGCAGGATTTTCAATGCAGCTTGAACGACTTCGTCCACTTCGATCTTTTTCATGCAATGGTGGTGCAGCAGGGGGCATCTCTTTCTAAAGCAGGGCGAGCACCATCGATCGGCGTAGACAACCTGATGACCAAGTCCGGCGGGGGCGGTTCGAACCGGATCTGTCGGACCGAAAATGGCAACAGTCGGAGTTCCGACCGCAGCCGCCAAGTGCATGGGTCCGGAGTCGTTTGTAACGAGCAGGTCGAGCTGGGAGAGGACAGTTGCTAGGCCAGCGAGGTCGAGGTCGGGGCCGATCACCGGATGAATCTTGCCGGTGGCTTCATAGAGCCTGACACCAAGCCACACTTCCTTCGGCCCGACAACGATTACCTGGTTGACATTTGGAGCGGCGCGCCGGATCTGTCGGATGGTCTCCGCGAACCGCTCTCTGGGCCAGCGCTTGCTCTTGCCGAATTCAGCGCCGGGAAAGAGTCCGATTGTTTGGCGTCCGCTTACTCGGACCTTGGCGCGCTGGAGCAAGGCCTCGCCACTGGCGCGCATCTCGGCAGTCAAATGAATCGAGGGTACCCAAGTTAACGGCGGAGCTATGTTGTGTGCCTGCAGAAGTTCCTTGTAATCTTCAATCTGGCTTCGGCCTTTGGACGTGGGGCGTTTGATGGCGGGATTTAAGAGGGGCGCCCGCCAGTCGCCTCGATAGCCGAGTCTGACTGGGATTCCGGCTCTAAAAGGAATCGTGGCGGATCGAAACGAGTTTGGAAGAATAACCGATTCCGCTGCTTCAATCTCGCGGACACGGCGCAGCGTATCGCCATCTGAAGAAGCTCGTTGGAGAACCCCGTGAACGTGCGGGTTTGATTCCAACAAGGGTACGAGATTCGGTTTGGCGAGAGCCCAGACTTCTCGGTGATCTCGAGCCAAAGCCTCTAAGACAGGTAGAGCCATCACCAGGTCCCCGACCCAGTTGGGTGTCACGACTAGGGTTCTTGGAGACATCAGTAGCGACAACGAGGGTGAGCGTTTATTTCCATCGATTATGCATCCAAAGCCACTGTGCCGGGTCTTTGCGTATAACCCTTTCAAGGCCATCCATGTACCGGCAGGTCAAAGTGCGTACCGGGTCGTTTCCGCTGCCGTCGGGGAAAATCGGGGGATGGACTTTTATTCTGTAGCGTCCATTCGATGCAGCGAAGGCGTAGACGGGCACTACGGGTGCGCCGGTCTTCAGTGAGAGACGCGCAACAATTGGCGAGGTACTTGCGGGTCGACCGAAGAACGGAATAGGAATCCCCTCTTTTGGCTGCACCCTCTGATCGATCAGAATGGCGGTGCGTCCACCCGCCTTGAGAGCCCTCAACATCGCTCGAGCCGCACCCCTTTTTCCAGCCAAGATGTTTCCAAAGCGGGATCTATTGTGAGCTACAAATCGATCTAGGAACGGATTGTCGAGCGGTCTACCGACGATGCTCACAGGTCCTTTGTAGAGTGCCACTACCTGGGAGATGATCTCCCAAACCCCAATGTGGGCACCCAATATGATCGTCCCTTTTCCTTCCCTCTCCGCCTGCTCCAGATGCTCCCAACCGTCGAGCTCGAGTCTGCCGCAGATCTCGACTGCGTCGAACCGTGCCGACGAGACGGCGTCTGTGAAAGAGCAGGCCATCTCGGCGAATGAGCGCCTGGCGACTCTGCGTCGCTTATCGAGCGATTGGTCAGGAAATGCATGGGCCAAGTTGCTCAACGTCAGCTTCCGGCGGCTCCTGGAGAAGGTGAAGAGAATCCGACCGAGGAGTCTACCGATCGATCGTGCGGCGCTGTGCGGAACGATCCGTACGGTCAGCATGAAACACAAGAAGGCCAGGTACTCGAACCGGTGCAATGTCGGAGCGTTCTTCATGCCAGTTCGATCCGCGCTAATTCTCGATCGAGCCAGACCCAAAAATCGGCTTCGGGCTCGGCGCGAATCGGCAGTTCGGCAACGGCCACGTCCAGCCTGCCACGGAGTTTTACTCCGTCTTTGACAGTGGTAAGAATTCCCTCTGCCCCTCTATTTCCTACCGCCGCCTCGATTCGGCTCAGGCTGGAGATCGAATAGTGATGATGGTCTGGGAACGTCAAAGTCTCGACGATCTCGGCACCACATTCGGCAGCGGATCGAAGAAAACTCTGAGGATGGGCGACTGCGGCCACTGCAACGAGGCGGGTGCCTGGAGACACGAGCCGGTCATGGCGCTGTCGGGCCCACCGTGCCGCTAGAATCCGTGTCCTGCAGGTAAAACTGGGGCCGACGAATCCAAAGGGTCGGAGTCCGCAGGAGAGTTCGGAGGCAGACTCGCTCTCGGCACCGGTCAGGATTACAGCATCTGCTCTGGCAGAGGAGCTCAAGGGTTCGCGCAGGCGTCCGGATGGAAAAAGCCGGCCATTGCCAAAGCAGTCGTCTGCGGGGAATGCCAAGAGGTCGAGGTCTCGAGCCAATTGGAGATGGGAGAAGCCGTCGTCGAGAACGAATATCTCCGGTGCCGGCTGGACTCTCTCCAATGCATGCTGTCCCGCTTCATAGCGGTCGACACCGACCACTACAGAGACTCCCGGCAGCTCTCCGGCAAGTTGTACCGGTTCATCTCCTGCTACGGACGGGCCCAATAGGGGACCGTCTCCAACGCTTACGACTCGAATGCCTCGACCTTTTCTGCCATAGCCGCGAGAGAGAATGCATACACTGCGACCACCGTCGCGCAAGTGGGTGGCGATGGCAGCGGTGAGCGGCGTCTTGCCGCTTCCTCCCCAGTGAAGGTTACCTACGCTGATGACCGGGTGCGGTAGACGGCGAGAGTGTTTGGCATACCATCGGCTGCGCAGCCCATGGAGGGTAGCGTAGAATCTTTGCCATGGAGACTTTGGAAGCGTCGGTGCAAGCTCTGTCATTACGATACGAAATCAGCCTGTGAAGATCGATCGGCCTCGGAGGCGTTGAAGTCTTCGCGACTGGGAAGATAGGGTTGGAGCGCTTCGAGAGTCGCTTCGAGGGCACCCTGATTCATTGATACTACCTTGGCCCCTTTCAACCCGGTGCGCTCTGCTTCGGCGGGATCTCGCAACCAAAGATCCCAGACTGTAGCCAACTCTCGACTTCCACTTACCCGGTGCCACGCGAGGTTGCGATCGAATTGGGTGGCGATCTCACGGAAATTCTCCATAGACGGCCCGATCGCTATGGGAACGCCGTGGCGAGCTGCCTCCAAAGGGTTGTGACCTCCCTTGGGTGCGAGAGTTCCACCGATGAAGACGGCTCTGGCCAGTTCGTAAAGCGGGGCCAACTCTCCGAGGCTATCTAGGAGAAGGACGTCGATGCGAGCCTTGGTCTGAGCTTCGATTCGGCTTCTCCGAATCGTTCGAAGAGACTTGCTGTTGATGAGTTGAGTGACATCGTCACACCGTTCGAGGTGCCTGGGTGCGAGTACCAGCAAGCCTCGATCGCCGCCGCCAAGTTCGATGAATGCATCCAACACCGGATCATCTTCGCCCTCCATGGTAGAGCCCGCGATAAGAATGGGTCGCTTGTCGGCCAGCGACCGAACCAAGTCCAATACTTCCGGTCGCAGAGTAGGTTGTCCGGAATCGAACTTCAAGTTTCCGGTGTGGACGATTCGGGTCGAATCGACCCCGAGATTGATCAACTTATCTTTATCTTCAGTGGACTGAACGCAAAAAAGATCGACCGGATCGAGCAGAGGACCGAGCACCCAACGCAAGCGGCGCATGCGCCGATAACTCCGGTCGCTAATGCGGCCATTTACCACGACGATCGGAACAGACATAGACTTCAAAGTCCTCATCAACAGGGGCCAGAGATCGCCTTCGACGAGAATCAGCGTCCGCGGCGAAAAACAGGCTAGGAATCGGTTGATGGCCGGGCTCAGATCGAAGGGTAAGAACGCGATCTGGGCTCTCTTCCCGAGCTGTCGCCGGGCCTGTTCTTGCCCGGTTGGCGTCACCGTCGTGAGCACCAGTGGCACGTCTGCAGGTAAGGCCTCGATCAAGGTGCGTGCGACCCCCACCTCACCGACCGAGACAGCATGGATCCAGATATGGTTGCCTCGCGCAGGAGGTAGTTGGTAGGCCAGCCTCTTTGGCAGGGAGGCGAAGTAGTGTCGGCGTCTGCGCAACCAGAGAATGGGAGCAGTGAGCAACAGGAGAGCTGCGATAGCAATTTGATACAGAATCCACATCACTCTGTCTTGCAGCGGGGCGAAACCATCTACGGCGCTGCCTCTCCTCGTCGAGTTCTCCGTATCGACTGCGTCGTGGCGCCTTGGTTTTGGCCCCGCCGCGCGCGCCGATCCCACGAACTCTGTTTCACCCTAGACTCCCAGTACGACAGTATAATCGTTGAATGGGGTCGCTTGAGGCGAGCCCCTGGTGAAACGTCCAAAGTTAGAGCGCCTGACACCGACAATAGACGTTTGTTCCCGGAGATTCGTATGATCCCACGAGGAAAGACGATGCCGAGACTCGCATATTCAGCTCGAGAAGAACGCCGCCGATGTGACCAGGCGACCGACCGGGAATTGCTGGCGATGATCGCTAATCGCGATGACCTGGCACTCGACTCTTTGATGCTGAAGAAGACGGCACTATTGATGCAGATCGCATACCGTATTCTGGGCGACCGCGAGGAAGCTCGCGATGTTGTGCAAGTGACGTTTCTGCGAGTATGGGAGAAAGCATCGCGGTATGATCCGCAGTGGCATCCCAATACCTGGCTGTACAGAATCGTCACCAACTTGGCGATCGATCTCCACCGCAAACGGATGCGGAACAATCGGCACCAAGAATCGTTTCGCGCCCACTATCTGCGACTAGCTGAAGACCGGGTCGGGCACCGCCCGGCATCTCTTGAGCACCGCGAGATAGAAAACGTGTTGGAAGAGATACTCGGCGGACTGAGTGAACGGCAACGATTGGTCTTCGTGCTCAGCCAGCAGCAGAGACTGAATTCGAAAGAGGTTGGTCTTGTTCTAGGCTGTAGACCTTCTACTGTTCGAAACCACCTCTTGTCAGCGCGCCGCAAACTGCGCGCGTCGCTTTATGCTCGATTTCCGGAGTATGCCGCCAAGCGATCACCAGCCCCGGACCGAGAGAGTACAGCATGACGGTTTGTGATCGGTGGGCTGCCACCCAAGCTCCATTGCAAGACTTGGATTGGTCGGATCACGAGGAACGGATCGAAGCGATACGGCATTTCGCGATCTGTTCGTCGTGCAGAAGCCAGGCGCTTGTCGTTGATCCTTCCCTGCTGCTCTTGGCGACTCTACCAATCGAAACCGATGATGGTGATGTCCAAGCTGTGATCGAAGCTGTTCGGGCATTGAGACGGACTCACAGTCTTGGCTTATCCGGACGGAAAGTCGCTTCTCGGGGTAAACATCTTGCTGCCGCATGCATCCTTCTCGTAGCTCTTTTGTCGACGGGTGCCCCCCGATCGTGGGAGGAATCGAAGTCCTCGGCAGAGGCTATGAGAAATCTGCCGCCGATTCGGACCCTGAGCGCCTGGAGCGCTTCCTTTTCTCGTGACGATCTCTTTACTCTAAATTCTCCAGGTCGATCGGAGTCCGGAAGCGCGATGGTGTACCAAATACGCGCCGATGACCTCTCTCTAATGATGGTCGTCGACGAGACGTTAGACTTCTAGGGGGCTGTCGTGAATTGGAGCTTCGCACTCGCCTTCTAGTGGCCAGCGAACCTTGGGGATGTTTGGAGTCCGACGTGGGATCAAAGCAGAAAGAAGACGGAGCGCAGCTCGTCTCGGAGTTCTGGTGCTTGCGGCAATGACCGCGGCTACCGGTTTGGCGCTGGATACACCGCAGAGCCAAGTTGACGAACTCTTCGGGCGTGCTTTTGTGCTGCGCAACCGGTCTGCCGGAGAGACCCTGGCGCTCATCTACCCGCTGCTCTCTGATCGGGGAACAGTTTTCATAGAAGCGGGTGAGAACGTCCTGACGATCAGAGACCGCGAAGAGATTCTGGATCAGATAGCAGCAAGGATTGCTGAGATAGATCGACCGGTCGGTCGGGTGGACTTAGAATTTCAGATTGTCAATGCTGGTCTCGGAAAGTCCAAAGATCTTACTAATTCAGGACTTCCTGCGGAACTGATGGTGC
>JAZFTL010000220.1:0-3640 GCA_036446675.1 Thermoanaerobaculia bacterium | reverse complement strand
CAGGGACCGGTTTCGTACTCCTGCAGGTTGCGGAGAAGGGAGCGCACTTGTTCCTCAGCCTGGTCGACTCGGTGGCCCGCTTGGTCCCCAGTGCATTGGCCTATCTCGTGAGCTTGGCAGTTCTTTTTTGGCCGATCCTCCTTCCTTCCGGAGTATTCTGGCTTCTGTTGTATTGGTCGATCTTGGCCTTTGGGAGCGGTCATACGATTGAGCGGCTCGTGTTGGGTTGTTTGTGGACGTTGATCGTCCTCGCACCACTCGTGCTTGCTGTGAGGAGTGAGAGATCCGAGCTGGCCTTTTCTCCGGCAGTGCGCGGTCTCGAGAGCGCCACCCAAGGTCGCCTTGCAGGTTCGGTGTTAACCGATCTTGCTGTACTTCAGGAGACCCTTCCGAAGAGTGTGGCGGTTCGGCACCTGGTCGCCGATCTTCAACGTGTGGTGGGCAGGTGGGAGACGGCAAGGTCCATTTATTCCGAGGTACTGGCGGTTGAGCCAAACAATGTCGAGGCCTGGGTCGATATCGGTGCGTGCTATTTTTACCTGGACGATTTTCGGCAGGCCATTGACTCCTTTGGACGTGGAACGGAATCCGAGGATCCAAATCCGGCCGGATATTATAATCAGAGTCAGACCTTCTCCGAACTCTACCGTTTCAGTGAATCGGAAGCGGCCCTACGTCAGGCGCAGCTCTTAGATATTCAACTAGTTGGGCAGTGGATTAGTGGCGCCAGTGCGCAACGAATTGTCAGCCTCAACGGAGGACTTCAACGAGGCGAAGAGATCCGTGATGAACTTCTCGGTAAGTGGAAGGAAGGCGAGGCGGACCTCATGCGCGAGACGCTTTCGGGGGAGCTGCAGAGTTTGGCCTTGATCGTGTTATTCGGTCTCGCCTCTTTTTCTCTGCATCGGATATCCAGAAGCAGCCGAGAAGAGATCAAGAGGTATGCCCCAGGAGGCTCGAGTTGGCTCGAGAGTTGTAGGCATGTCCTCTTCCCGGGGCTGCGACACGCGAGGAGCGAAAGTTGGGGCCCTGCTTTTCTGGCTCTAATCATTCCGGCTACTTTGATTACATTGCCGCTGTTCGAGCGCCTCGGACTGAGACTCCCATGGGGCTATGATCCTGAGTCTGCAAGTTTGTACTGGCTGAGTTTAGTCGGTCTGGCCGGATTCTTTCTGATTCGTTTGCTGGCAGAACTGCAGTGGGGACGAGTAATCTGGAACCATCGACCTGGCCAATCCTCTCGAGGAGGGAAAGGATGAGCGTTCAGGAGAACATCAAGTCCCGCAATCTCGCGGACCTCCTGCTCTCCATCGCTCGCGATGGGGAGAGTGGAATTCTCACTGTGCAGGGGCACGACGAGATCATCGCGCTGTCCTTTTTAGAAGGGAGGGTTGTCTCCGCAGATGCTCTGAATCAACCTCTTGAAGACGGCTTGGGTCAGATTCTCGCCGATGAAAGTATGGTGTCCCCGGAAGACTTTGCGGCTTTGGCGGGTGAATATCAAGCCGGCGGAGGCAGAGTGGTCGACCTTCTCGTGGAACGACGATTCGTCACTCAGGAGCAGCTATTCGATGTTCTTCGGTTGCACTACTACCAGCTCTGCCAACAGGTTTTAGATTGGGATGATGGGGAGTTCAAATTCTACAAGGGCGATGAGATCTCCTACGAAGAGGGCGTTGAGGAACTGTCCGTTGAAGAAGTCATGGTCAGAACGTCTTCCGAGTCGACCGCCGATTCGAATCAATTTCAGCACATGCCCAGCGCCGAAACGATTTTTGAGCGGACTGACCAGAACCTTCCAGACAGTGAACCAGCATCAGCACTGGCTGAACTGGTGGGACCAGGTCTGCCGTCGAAAGATCCAGGTCGAGAGGCGCTGTCCCTTCTGGAGAGAATTGACGGTAAGCGTTCGGCGGAGACTTTGGCCCGAGATAGCGGACTTGAAACATATGCCGGATTGTTTACTCTGTATCGGCTTCAGGAAGCCGAGTTCATTCGCTGCGTGCTGCCGGCGATTCAGACCGGTGGTTCGGCAGCAGCGGCCGGGTTGAGTGAAGACCGCACAGAAGAAGGCCCGAAACTACGGGAAGTCGCGGCTTCCACAACCAGGAGCTTGCCCGGAGAGGCCCTCCCCCAGAGAGCAGTTCTGTGGGGGACCGACTCGCATCTAGACGGTCTAGATGGGGGTTCTGTTGAGAGTGGAATTGGCCCGCTCATCGAGGAAGTCTCGGTACCATCTCGACGCGCCCGAGCGTCTCAGCGGCCCAAGGGCTGGTTGGCAGAGCAGATCTCCGGCCTGCTGGCTGTTGGTTTGGCTGGGTTCGTTATCTTCGTGGCGACGACTAGTCCGGGTAGATTCTTGACGCCACTGGATCAGCAGGAGAAGTTAAGAGCAGAAATGGAGAATGATCTGCAAGCCTCCGTCTATTTGAAGATCGATCGCGCGGCCAAAACGTTCTTTCTACTTGATGGCTTATTCCCGGTGGATCTCGAGAGCTTGGTCGAAAGAAGACTTCTTGCAGAGTCTGACATACGCCTCGACGGTGGCGAGACCTTACTCTACTCGGCCAGCCCGGCTGGATATCGCATTAGCCGCTTGACGAGGCGAGATGGAGATGTCGGTGACCTGGTGTTTGCGGAAACGATTGACGGCAACTTCTTGCTCGATCCGGATTTTGTAATTCGGGATGATCGAGACCTCCCTCCCCTTGTATTACTCGATTGAATTTCGGTTGGGCGCAGCTTTTTAGGCAGCGCCTGCGTTCACGGCGACTATTTCGAGCCTTATCGGTGTCGAGTTGGAATAAATCTTAGTGTTAATTTGTCATATTAGAGTGTAGGTAGTATTTGACAGAAACTCACTAAGATTTGTACGATCTCGATTCAGGTTCAGGACCTAGAGATCAGAGGAGGACTCGATTTGAGCAAGATAATTGGAATTGATTTAGGTACGACCAATAGCGTTGTGTGCTTGATGGAAGGTGCCGAAGCAAAGGTAATTCCGAACTCTGAGGGAAACCGCACCACTCCTTCAGTAGTGGCTTTCACCAAGGGCGGCGAGAGACTTGCAGGCCAAGTGGCCAAGCGACAAGCTGTAACCAACCCCGAGCACACGATCTATTCCATCAAACGCTTCATGGGCCGTCGGTACGATGAAGTTACCGAAGAGATGAAGATGGTTCCCTACAAAGTGGGAAAGTCTGAGAGCGGAGGCGTGCGTATCGGAATCGGCGACAAGCAGTATTCTCCGGAGGAAATCTCGGCGATGATTCTGCAGAAGCTCAAGCAGGCCGCTGAAGACTACCTGGGAGAGAAGGTTGATAAAGCCGTCATTACAGTTCCGGCTTACTTCAACGACACGCAACGTCAAGCTACGAAAGACGCCGGAAAGATTGCGGGTCTTACAGTGGAAAGACTCGTGAATGAGCCGACCGCAGCCGCCCTGGCGTATGGCCTAGATCAGAAGAAAGATCAGTTGATTGCCGTTTACGACTTTGGCGGTGGGACCTTCGATATTTCGATTTTGGAGGTTGGCGAGGGCGTCGTAGAAGTGAAGGCTACCAACGGCGATACCCATCTGGGTGGAGACAATATTGATCAAGTCATTATCGACTGGTTGCTGGAAGAGTTCAAGAAAGAG
>JAZFTL010000219.1:0-5343 GCA_036446675.1 Thermoanaerobaculia bacterium | reverse complement strand
GTTCGGTAGAGCTACTGGTCGATTCAGGCCTGGAGGACTATCCAAGCGACTGGAGCCCCGACGGTCGTTCGATAGTTATCGAGAGAGTGAACAAAGAGAGCAAGATAGACATCATGCTGTTCTCACTCGATGACCCCGGCGAGGTCAGGCCGCTCGTTCAGACCCCATTTCGCGAAGGTGGCGGCAAGGTCTCCCCTGACGGTCGTTGGCTGGCCTACCACTCGGATGAGTCGGGTGCATGGGAAATTTATGTCACCTCGATGTCTGGTCAGGGCCGAAAGTGGCAGGTCTCTACCGATGGCGGAGTCTACCCAATCTGGCGCGCCGATGGCCGAACGCTCTACTATCAGGCTTTTGGTGGGCAGGTGTTCGCAGCGGAGACCAGTTCCAGCGGCGAGACCTTTCGAGTCGGTTCCGTGACCGCGCTGATCGAAGGTCCTGATCCAACGCCTGACGGCTACAACTATGCGGTGTTACCGAACCGCGAGAAATTTCTCACCATCAGGGGCGAGGAGAGCCAGCCCCACGAACTGCTCAACCTGGTCGTCGGCTGGACGGCGGAGTTGCAGTGAGTCTGCCCTCGAGCACGACCAGCAGCCAGGACAATCGTCCCCGGTAGACGGCAGTCCATGAAGAATTCCTATGAGGTCATCATAGTAGGAGCCGGCGTAGCCGGCCTGACCGCCACGGGTCCATGGAATTGTCTTCAGCACTGTTACGCGGCGTTGATGACTCCCAAGACCTCCGACAGAAGCCACCAGATTCCCACCAGCAGCACGGCCGCCGGAACGAAGTAACGCAGCCAAGCGTACAGCCACACGATCCGTCTTCCGGGCTGGGGCCCTCCGAGTTGGCGAAGCGCGTCAGTCCTCTTCATACACCAGCCGACCGCCACCACGGTCATCAACGCTCCCAGGACCTGCATTCCCGATCCGAAGGTCAAGTCCCACGGTATAAAGATCCGCATATTGATCATGGGCGGTATCGCTAAGACGAATACCAGTGATGTGGACAGCATGATGGCGCGATCTCGGGTGAGGCGGGTGTTGTCTGTAAGACCGGCAACCAATACCTCGATGGCGGCGATGTCGGAAAGATAGGCCGCGGCCAAGAGCCCAAGAAAAAAAAGCAGTCCGAAGAGTCGTCCAAACGGAATTTCAGCGAAGACCCCTGGCAGAGTCGAGAAGATCAGGCCCGGACCCGAACTGGGGGCGAGTCCGAGAGCGAAGACCGCCGGCAGGATCGCCAGTCCCGCCAGAAGTCCGGCGCCTAAGTCACCCAGAGCCGTCCATATCGCGGTGGCTTCTATCCGAGCTTCATCTGCCAGATAGGAGCCGTAAACCACCATGAAGCTGCCGCCGAGGGAAAGGCTGTAGATGGCTTGCCCCATGGCGGCCACTACGACCGCTGGAGTCACGGCGCCGAGGTCGACCTTGAGGATGTACCAGTCGACTCCTCTGCCGGCGCCGGGAAGCGTCAGTGCTCTGACGATCAGCAGTGCCAGTGTCGCGAAGAGAAGCGGAATGATGACACGGCTAACCCGTTCGATCCCCTTCCGAATACCGGCTCGTAGGACCACAACAACAGCTCCAAGAACGATTGCTGAACAGCCCAGCTGCAAGAAAAAGGAGCGCTTGTCGACTCCGTCGTCTGGAGGCAAAATGGCACCGGCGGACCAGGGGAGCCCGAGGCCCTGGGCCAGCTCGCCCACCGCGTAGTACAACACCCAGCCGATCGCGTTGGTGTAGTAGCCGGTCGCAGCGGCTACAACAAAGAAGAGATACCATCCAAGAGCGCCTCCGAACGGCAGGTTTACTGCCTTGAAGGCTCCGACCGGGCCGCGCCGAGTGTGGCGACCCAAGGACCACTCGGCCATCAATGCCGGTACTCCGATGAGCGCCACGGTCAATGCGTAGATTGCGACGAATGACGCCCCGCCATAGCGGCCGACCATGTAGGGAAACCGCCACACATTGCCGAGCCCCACGGCGACTCCGATCATCGTGGCGACCACGCCAAGGCGCGTGCCGAACGTCTCGCGGCCCTTCACTCAGACACCACAGGTGAAATTCACGAAGATAATTCTAGGACCTCGGCTAGGGCACAGACCCCGAGGGTGACCTCTTCTAGGGTGTTGAAGAAGTGGGGAGCTAGGCGAATCGCGGGTCCTCGGGCCGAGACCAGAAAACCTCTGTCTCGCATCGCACTCTCAACTGCTGCAGAGTCGATTTTGCTGCGGAAGGCGACTGAGGGGGTCTGTCGCGTACTGTCACGTGAGCCCAGAACATCGAGCCCCTTCTCGGCGCCGACCTCGAGCATCTCTTGGACTAGAAGTTGGGTCCAACTGTGAATGTGGGCCGGCCCGACCTCTCGAATCGCTGCCATGCCGGCTCGCGCGATGTAGGCGGCGAGAATTGGTGGCGTGCCGGTCTCCAATCTCGAGGCGGTGACCGACCAGTCGAGTTTCTGGGAGTCGAATTCGAAAGGATTCTTTCGCCCGAACCAGCCGGTGGCCAAAGGGCGCAGTGTATCGATCAGTTCGGGACGAATATAGAGAAAGGCGATTCCGGGGGAGCCCATGAGGTACTTCAAACAGCCTGAGGTCAAGAAGTCCACATCCAAAGCCTTCACATCGATGGGTCGAGTTCCCAGCGTTTGATAGGCATCGACGAAGATCGTGGCTCCGGCAGCATGCGCCCGCTCCGCGATGGCTGCAATGTCCTGCACGAATCCATTCTGGTAGAAACCGTGGCAGGCTGAGACGACAGCCGTCGACTCGGTCAAGAAAGGCTCATAGGTAGCCGGCTCGAGGGTTCCCGCCTCGGTGGTCGGTACGAAATCGACTTCGGCACCGAGTCTTTGATGGGCCAGCCAGACTTGTCCAACGGTCGGAAACTCGCCGCCGCTGGCCACGACTCTGTTCCTGGTCCCGCTGAAGTCGATGGCGCCGGCGACACTTGCGGTGGCCGCCGAGACTGAGGTGGTGACGGCGATCTCGTCCGGGTCGGCGTTGATGAGACCGGCGAATTCCGCCTTCGCAGCTTCAACCTCCGCCATCCAGCCGGGCCAATCCATTCCCGACTCATTCCAGGAATCGAGATAGGAATCAGCTGCCACCCGGGTTAGATCCATGAGGGGACCGCGGGAACAGCTATTCAAAGCTACATATCTTTCGAGCAGCGGAATTCGTTTTCGCCAAGCGGTGAGATCGTACGACGGAAGCGAGGTGCCGGCGCTCTCCGTCGGCGGATTTTGAGGGCACATTGCACCTTATTGTAGACCCAATCGTGACTATGAGGCATGATGCACTGAGAAGAGTGCCGACAAGTCAGCAGGATCAGCGAGGAGGAACAATGCCAGAGCATGAGGATCTAAGTGAGTACGTTGAAGGCTTTGAGGGAATTAGCGTCATCAGGGGAGGAGGCGGGAATCGGGGCTGGAACGGAATTCGCTACAAGACCGGCCTCTCTGCGAAGAATGTCAACGCCAAGAGTCTCTCGATGAACTTGGCGACCATTCCGCCCGGGGGAGTGGCGCGAGCCCATATCCATGTCGATTTCGAGGTCATGCTCTACATCCTCAAGGGAAGCGTCCGCCACGAATACGGCGACGGGCTCGAAAAGACGATTGATAACGAAGCAGGGGACTTCATCTTCATCGAACCTGGGATGCCTCATGAGGTCATCAATCGTAGCGACAGCGAACCGGTAGTAGCCGTCGTGGCGCGATCGGACGCTAGCGAGTGGGAGAATATCGTGCTGTATGAGCGACCGGAAGGATAGCGGTGGCATTCGGAACACCCCTTCCGATCCCCGAATCGCGTTAACTCTCACTTGTATCGAAGCTGAAATGGATCTCTTATGGATCTGTAACGGATCCATAAGAGAGTTGAAGGATGCCGGTAAATATTTCAGTAAAAAACGTCCCAGACGACATAGCCGAGCGTTTTAAGAGGCGGGCAGCACTCTCGCTCATTAAAGATCACTGCCAAGCTGGGAGAGGGTGGCATGGGAGAGGTCTGTCGAGCCACGGATGGCAAGCTCGAGCGCCAGGTGGCGATCAAGGTATTGCCCGAAGAGTTTACTCAAGATCGGGAGCGGCTGGCCCGTTTCGAGCGGGAGGCAGAACCTAGTTTCGGCAGCCTCGAGACTGCGGGTGTCCTCCAATTCGGGAGAGGCGGCGGCTCTCCTAAGGCATCGGTCTGCCGGGAGTCCACGGAACCCCCGCCGCCTCGAGCCGCTGATAGAAGGCCGGCAGATCCACCTCGAGAAGAGCGTGGAGGTCCCCTCGGACCGCCGCGAACTCCTTGCTCGCCAGGTCAAACACCTGGCGATGGCTCTTGGTCGGACCGTAGGTCGAGTTCCGATTGCCGGCTTGAATCACACTCAAGCGCTGGGTTAGAGAGGGAATGCGCGGCTCCTTCATGTATGAGCGTCCTTTGTTGTTCTTGAGGGCTTCTAACAGAACGAAAAGCCTCTTCTTAAACTCAACCAGCTCAGTTTCGAGGGTGGAACTGGTGGAGTGCGCGGAATTCGACAGCGCGCCGCCGATCAGGTCGAGCTGCTTTTGACTCTCTGCGCCGGCAGACACCGCTGCCGTGACCGCTCGTTTGAGATTGTCCACATCGAGTAGAAAGGCTGTCGCTTCATCCGCATCGACAGCCGGTAACGTCGTCTTCGTCAGTTGAATTACCTCGAATTTCTGTGCATCGCCGAGTGGGGTAAGAAGTCCGTCTGTGCGCTTGGCCAACTCCACGCTGTAGGTGCCGGGTGGCGCCAGCACTCCCTGGGGCGCCTGGGCGAAAGGCTCGATTTTGGCCTTCCATGCCTCGACCACCGGGTAGCGTAGATCCCAAGCGACTCGATGGAACCCGGAGGTCAGAGGACCCGAAACAATCCGCACCACCTCCCCTTGGTTGTCTCTCACGGTGAAAACGATGGTGGGCTCAGCCTCTTTCTCCTCCTCTTTTAACTTGTCCCAGCCGGGATAAGGGGTGTTTTCACCCGTCGTAGCAAGTTCTCGCTCGCGCTCGATCCGCGCTGCTTTCTTGGTCTGGAGGTCGTGTTTCAGGTAGTAGGTGAAGATGGCTCCGAAAGGGGGATTAGGGGCTGAAAAGAAGGCGGTGCCTTGATATCCAACCGTCCCCCGACCAAATGGTCGGCGTGGGATATAGCGCCAAGCATCTTTGACGGGAAAGAGGATCGCCTCCTCTTCGAGCGCCGTCTGGCTGATCCGACGAAGCGGCGAGTAGTCATCCAAGATGTAGAAGCTCCGACCGAAGCTCGCTCCCACCAGATCATTTTCTCGCCGCTGAATTACCAGGTCACGAAAGGGGATATTGGG
>JAZFTL010000218.1:0-4501 GCA_036446675.1 Thermoanaerobaculia bacterium | reverse complement strand
GGGTTGCATTCGTGGATGACGTCGCGCCGGTCTGTGACCCAGCAACTCTCATTCTTCAAATCTCTTGATGACAACCAACGACAAGCGCTATGTTGTAATGGGAGCGGGAGAGGTTGGGTTTCACCTCGCCCGATCGCTTTCTCAGGAAGGCCGTGAAGTTGCGGTCATCGAAATCGACCCTCAGAAACGAGAGCGTATCGAGGACGAACTCGACGTCTTAATCATCGCCGGGAATGGCGCTCACCCCTCCGTTCTGGAAGCGGCAGGCATCGCTTCCTGCAATCTGTTTCTGGCGGTGTCGTCGTCGGACGAAGCCAACCTCAACGCAGCGCTCACCGCAAAGTATTTGGGCGCCGCCAGGTGCGCCGTTCGGGTAGGCATCGCCGAGGAAGCGATCGTTCGCCGCCGCCTCTACGAAGAAGTCTTTCAGGTCGACCTGTTGCTGTCGACGCAGCTGTTGACCACCACCAGCGTGCTCAATCATATTCGTGGTCACAACACGATGGCCGTAGAGTACTTGGCCGGCGGCAAAGTTCAACTCCGCAAGGTGAAACTCGACGGCGACTCGCTGCTCACCCAACACCCTCTTCGCGACCTAGACCTACCGGACGACTCCCTGGTGGTAGCTTACTTCAGAGGCGATGACCTGATCATTCCATCTGGAGACGATCGCGCCCAGATTGGTGATGAAGCCTTGATCCTGGGCACCACCGAGGTCATCAATCGAACTGAGCGAATGATCAGCACAAGCCCACAGGAGGCTGGGACGGTTGTCATCGCCGGAGGAGGCGCTACCGGGCGGGCCGTAGCAAAGGCCCTGGAACCTCTCGACATTCCCGTGAAAATCATCGAGCGTGACCGCCAATGTGCCGGCGAACTGGCGGTTCTTTTCCCGCATTTCCAGATCATTCAAGGCGACGCGACAGACATGTCTCTCCTGCGAGCTGAACGGATCAATCTGGCCAAAACATTCGTCGCACTCTCCGGCAGCGATGAGAGCAATCTGATGTCGTGTCTGTTGACTCAGGAGTTGGGCGTCCCTGAGGAGCTGGCACTGATTCATCACGCCGAAACTCTGCAGCTGTGGAAACGCTTGGGGTTGCGCGCCGTGATCAGTCCAAGGGCTCTTGCCTACGAAAGGATCCGCGACTACATCGACAATGACTACAGCGCCAACATTGTTTCTTTAAAGCACGGTGCGGCACTGGTTCTGGAAAGACGCCTTGCCGCAGCTAGCCCGGCTGCGGGCGTTTCGCTGGCCGAGATCAATCCTCCTAGAGGTCTGATTGTCGGCGCGGTTGTACGTGGAGAGCGCGTCTTCGTGCCGCGTGGGAACGATCGCCTGGCAGTCGGTGACCTCGTCATTCTCTTTGTGCGAAAAGAAGAACTCGACACGGTAAGCCTTCTCTTCCCTGGCCACGACTCCGGTCGCAGCGGAAGTTCCGAGTAGTACGGTGAATTTTCGCTCGGTCTACCGCTTTCTCGGACGACTCTTGCTGTTGCTGGCAGCAGGAGAGCTGGTGCCCACGGCCTGCGCCCTCATCTACCGAGAATGGTCCGACGCAACAGCGTTCACTCTCTCCGCGATAGCTACTGCCGTCTGCGGCCTACTCCTGAGATACCTCGGCCGTAAGGGCGATGACATCTATCGTCGCGAGGGCATTCTCATTGTGGTCGGTGGGTGGATCTTGGCCTCTTTGTTTGGAGCCCTCCCATATCTTCTGAGCGGAACGATCCCCCAGCCCGTTGATGCTCTGTTCGAATCTGCTTCCGGCTTTACCACCACCGGCGCTTCGGTCATGCTCAACATCGAGACCGCAGGAAGGGGAATGCTATTCTGGCGCAGCTTCAGCCAATGGTTAGGCGGTATGGGAATCATCGTTCTCTTTGTCGCGCTGTTGCCGGAGCTCGGCCCGGGCGCCCGCTTCCTTTACAAACTCGAAGTACCCGGACCCACAGCTGAAGCCCTGCAGCCTCGAATTCACGATACTGCGGCGGCTCTCTGGAAAATCTACCTCGGCTTCACCGTCGCCCAAACCTGCCTTCTGATGGTCGTGGGTCTCGATCTGTACGACGCTCTCACCCACACATTCTCGACCCTTTCAACCGGCGGATTCTCGCCGCGCAACGGCTCGATCGCCGCCTTTCAATCGCCCTGGGTCGACGTCATCATCATCGTTTTCATGATCCTGGCCGGGGCAAATTTCTCACTTTTTTTCGGAATGCGTCGACGCCGAGGATGGAATCTCCTCCGTGATTCGGAATTTCGCCTCTACGCACAGATACTCGCAGGCGCCAGCATCTTGGTGGCGTGGGATCTGCTCCGAACCGAGAGCTACTCTCGGCCGTTGAAAGCGATTCTCGATGCCACCTTTCAGGTGGTATCGATTATGACGACGACGGGATTCACCACCATCGATTTCGACAGTTGGCCCACACTGTCGCGGATGATTCTGGTGGGACTCATGTTCGTCGGCGGCTGCGCCGGATCCACTGCCGGGTCGATGAAGGTGATGCGCATGGTGATCGGACTGAAGTCGACACTTCGCGAAGTACATCTGATCTTCAGCCCGAATACTATCTCGGCAGTCTTCATTCGCGGCAAAGCAGTTCCAAATTCAGTGGTCCGAAGTGTGGCTGGATTCTTCATTCTTTACTTGAGTATCTGGGGATTGGGTACGGTACTGCTGAGTATTTCCGCCCCCAATCTGGTATCGGCCGCGACTGCAACGGCAGCCACCCTGGGAAACATCGGGCCCGGTCTGCAAGCTGTTGGACCCACCCAGAACTACGCCTTCTTTGGTTCGGCGGAGAAATTATTGATGGTGCTTCTGATGTGGCTGGGTCGACTAGAGGTCTATTCCATTGCAGCCCTTTTTACCAAATTATTCTGGCGACCCTAGGCGTCTGCGTCGTTACGAAGCTGGAAGCCTCGTTGCTCTGAGCAGTTGCGCCCTCTCGTCATGAATCCCGCAAAAAGGTCGGGTGAGATGGACTTAGGGCTGGAGAGTCGAGACCTTCCCAAGGCCAGTCGTACTCTCTTGTTTCCGGGCCCCATTGCGCCACTTTCCCACTTCGGAGTCACCCTGCTCCGGCATGTTCTAATCACCGGACTCCGTGCTGCTTTCCATCATCTGGGCTTGCCTCTGCCCGAACAAGCACCGGTTCGAATCTATCGCCTGCGACTCTATCTCGACACCGGCGCCCTTAGAATTCTCCTGCAGAGTCGATCTGAGGGAGATACTGAAGGCGACGAGGTGCTTGGGGCGTTGATCGATCCCGCCGGTTGCTCGCGCGCGGCGCGGTCCGCTTCGAGATTACGTGGCGCCCTCTGGTTTCATCGAACCAGATTGCGCCTGGGCCGATTTCCAGCGCCTCAGCCCGCGTCGCCTCTTCCCATCCACAGCGATCCCGCCCAAATGTGGAGGGTCACCAGACAAACTCTCACCGAGCTCTTACCGACTCTGTGCGACGCTTTTCTGGCCGAAATCGTCGCCTCTACGACCCGGCGACGACAGCGATTTCGCGGTATCCCGACCCCCCCCTGTCTGGGACCAGAAGCCTGGAAGTGGGTGGAGGAGAAAAACGCCCGTCTGGCCTTCCTCGGCGCGCCGGACCCTTTAGTCTCCTCGTGGGAGAACTCAGGCACCGTCCCCAAAAGAGACAAGAAAACTATCTCGCTCGTCACGAAAGTACCGGTCCATCCCCTCCGGGGCCGATTCCGCGAGCACTACCGTGCCGCTCTGAACGCCTTCCGGTCTCAGTATGAAGTGCTCGGCGAGTCCGCGGTCCGTCGAAATATTCTTGAACGACAGAGCGACGCATACTTTTTGCCGTTCGATCTAGCCGGCGATCTGGCTGCTCCGTCTCGCCCTGCCTGGCTGGACGATGCCATCGCTTCGAATCGGAAAGAGTATGAGGCTCTGCAGTCAGCTCCTTCGCCACCGGAACTACTCTCCGGTGAACCGGAGGAGTTAACCGGATCATCTGCCTCAGAACAGTGGGACGCCTCGCCGTTGTACCCTATGCCTTAAAACAATCGGGGAATCTCGGGCCTCTCTTCTGAGCCCTCTCCCTCGATCAAGTCTCCCTCGCCACTCCGGTAGCATTTCAAGCCCAGGTTCAAAAGGGCCAAGTTTCTTCCTTGACGTTTTGCTTCATAAAGGGCCTCGTCAGCCAGGTCTAGAACCTCATCTCCGGAGTCCGCGTAAAGTTCGGGAAAGGCTGCGACACCAGCACTGATGCGGAGCGCAATACGTCGATCGTCGGCGATGAATACAAAAGTTTCCACAGCATGGCGTAGTCGTTCCGCTACCGTCAAAGCTGTCTGACCATCGCTATCTTCTAAGACAAGAACGAATTCCTCGCCCCCGTAGCGCCCACAAAGATCGCGATCACGTCGATGGAGCTCGATCAATTTCGCGACACGTACCAGCGCTTGATCCCCAACCGAATGACCGTACTCATCATTGATCTGCTTAAAGTGATCGAGATCACACAT
>JAZFTL010000217.1:0-3982 GCA_036446675.1 Thermoanaerobaculia bacterium | reverse complement strand
CTGGAATGTAAGCTTCACCCACGATTCAGGGGCGAGCGGAGAGATGCTCTTTCCCGAGATGATAGGCGGAGGTGTGGCTGTGTTCGACGCCGACGGCGATCTCGATCTCGACCTCTATTTTGTGTCGGGCGCACCGCAGCTGGGCAAGGCCCTCGAGCCGGGTGGACCCGTCAATCGCCTCTTTCTCCAGGGCGACGACGGTCGCTTTACCGACGCCACCGATTTCTCTGGTCTGGGAGACCCGGGCTTCGGTACTGGAGTGGCTGTGGGCGACACAAATAACGACGGGTACGAAGATGTATTCGTGGCCAACCTCGGCCCCGATCGCCTTTACCGCGGACTTGGCTCCGGCATTTATGAGGATGTCACCCAGACCTCCGGTATCGCGGCCTCGGGGAGTGCAGCAGAAGCATGGTCGACCTCAGCCGCTTTCTGCGACATCAACCGAGACGGCTATCTGGATCTTTACGTGGTCCGCTATGTGGTCTTTGATCGTGAGATTACCTGCACCGACAAAGCAGGTCGGCGGGAGTACTGTGGTCCCGACAGCTTCGAAGATCGCACCGATGTCCTTTTTCTCAACCAGGGGGACGGGACGTTTCGCGACATCACTGCCGCAGCGGGAATTGATGTCGTCACCGGAGCTGGTTTGGGTATCGTCTGCGAGGACGTGGATGGCGACGGCTGGGTGGACATCTATATCGCCAACGACGGTGATCCCAACCAGCTATGGATGAATCAACGGGACGGCACTTTCATCGACGACGCCCTGATCATGGGCATCAGCGTCAATGCTTCCGGGATCCATGAAGCGGGTATGGGAGTGGTGGCGGCCGATTTCGATAACGACATGGATTTCGATTTCTTCCTTACTCATCTGCGCGGCGAGACCAACACATTCTATCGAAACCTGGGATCCGGGTTGGGGTTTGACGACCGTACCACGCAGGTCGGCCTAGGAGCTTCGAGCGTACCCTATACGGGTTTCGGCACCGCGCCGATCGACCTCGACCTCGATGGTGACCTCGATCTCGTGATCGTCAACGGTCGAGTGCTGAAGGATGATCCGCTCACCAATAGCCTGCCGGAGCCGTGGAATTTCTACGCGGAGCCGAACTTAGTCTACGTCAATGACGCTGATTCGTTCCAGCTTCTGAGGGCAGGAGTAGAGGCGTTCACCGCTCCCATCGAAGTCGGCCGAGGATTGGCTGTCGGTGATCTCGATGGCGACGGCGATCTCGACTTGGTGGTAACCAATCTCGCCAGCCCGGCTCGGCTCTATCGGGCCGAGTCGCCGCCGAACCACTGGTTGCTGGTAGACGCTTTCGATCCGCGTTTGAACCGACGCGCCCTCGGCTCGCGGGTGACGGTGACGTCGGGTGAACGGCGACAGCGGCGGACCATCCAAAGCGCCATGAGTTACCTTTCGAGCAGCGATCCACGAGCTCATTTCGGTTTCGGCAGCCAGGATGAAGCTGTTTCGATAACGATCCTCTGGCCGGATGGGCTCGAGGAGACCTTCAGTGAAGTTGCCGTAGACCAGGCGATCGTGCTCCGGAGGGGCGAGGGCTCGTCATGAGCCCCAGGGGCGGTGGCACCTTTCCGGCAACACGTCTTGTTTCGTACCGGCTGATCTTAGTCGGCTTTGTGCTGGCGGTTCTGCTCGCAGTGGCTTGTGACCAGCCGGCTGCCGAATCACCTCACGTCCCCGAGCCCGACATGACCGACATGGAGCCGCAGGTCGAGAAGCGTCTGCGCAAGACGCGCTCGGTGGTGCTTGCCAATCCTCAATCGGCGGACGCTTGGGGTCGCTTTGGCATGGTGACCCACGCCCATGAGCTGTGGGACGAGGCGCAGACCGCTTACCGCCAGGCCGAGAAGCTCGACCCCACGGACGCGCGCTGGCCCTACTATCTGGGCGACGTCCTGAGCGTCTTGGGCACCGATCTCGAGGCGGCCGAGCAAGCGTTTCGGCGCGCTCTGGAGCTTCGACCCGGCTATGCTCCCGCTCACCTGCGCCTCGGAAATACCCTGGTGCTTCGGGACCGGATTCAGGCGGCAGCAGCTCAGTTTGAGCGCGCGCTCGAATTGGAGCCGAAGCTCCAGCCGGCGCGAGTCGCCCTGGCGCAGATCAGACTCTCAGAGGGGCAGCTGGAACTCTCGGAGGAGCTGCTGGCGGAGGTATTGGCAGCGGCGCCGCGGCACGGGCGGGCGCTCTCCACCTTGGCGCAGGTCTACATGCGCCAGGGTAGGCGTGCCGAGGCGCGGGAAATTGCCGCGCAGGTACGGAGCGCCGCCAGGTACAATCTCTTTTCCGACCCGCTCATGGGGCAAGTGGATTCTGAAGCCCGCAGCGCGGTTGTGCTGTGGGAACGCGCCAAGGCGTTTTTCGATAACGGTAACTACGAGCAGGCGGCGAGAGGCCTGCTGCTGGTGGTCGAGCTGCAGCCTTCGAACCCCGACGCCCACCAGCAGCTGGCCATCGCCTATGGCAACCTCGGCAATTTGGAGCGCTCGCGCTACTACTTGGAGCGCACCGTCTCCTTGAAGCCTGACCTGGTGGAGCCGCGGCTACAGTTGGCAACCGTCCACCTCGAGCAGCAGAACCCGACGGCTGCCGTCGAGCAGCTGCGAAGAGCTCTCGAACTGGCGCCGGACGATCCGGACGCCGGATGGCTTCTCGGCAAGGCGCAGGTATTGGTGGGAGACCTTTCCGCTGGTCTCACCTCTTTCGAGCAGTCCAAGGTAAGAGGACTGGAGGTACCGGTCTGGGCCCATAATGAATGGGGCAGTGCCCTGGCTCAGGCCGGCGCCCTGGATGCCGCCCGCGATCACTTCTTAGCGGCGCTGGCCGCAGATGCGGATAACGCCCAAGCTCTGTTCTACCTCGGGCTACTCCTCGAAGGTTCCGGCCATACCGACGAGGCGGTGGAGCACTATTGCCGGTCATTGGAAGCCCAGGCGAAACCGTCGACGTTAGCCAGACTACAGGCCCTGGGGCGTGCATGTGGCTGACAGGTCGCCGGGCCGGGGGGAAGCTCGATCCAACCACTTGGAGATAGTCCGTTTTATTGGATCGCATGCGGCTTATTCTGCCTTTTCCCGAGAAGACATCAGGCCCTCCGCGCTGTTGGTGATCCGAAGCTAAATCCCTTGAGCACAGTAGCTTAATCGCGCCTCGAAGGCGACGAGAATGAACCGGCGACCGTTGGCCCCAAACTTGCGTGATATACTAGACAGTAAGTTATGAATGCAAATTAGCAGAGTGTATGGCTCGCCATACAAATTCAATGATGCAAGGAGGAATGCGAATGCGAACAACCCTAATCATAAGTACGTTGGCCTTGCTGCTGGTTACCCCGGCGGCTTTCGGCCAAGCACAGCGCGGCTCCGTCACGGTTAGCGTGACGGACGCAGACAATGCCGCCCTTCCGGGGGCGACGGTCTCGATTGAGTCCGACCAGACTTTGACCCGAAGAACCGCCATCGCGGACGCTCAGGGACAGGCGTCCTTGCTGGCTCTCGCCCCGGCGACCAACTATATCGTCACGGTCTCTCTGGATGGTTTCGCCAGCCAGACGGTCGCAGCCGTCCAGATTCGGGCCGGTCTGACCCAGACGCTCGCCGTCCAGCTCGGTCTCGCCGATGTCACCGAAGAACTGATTGTGACCTCGGAATCGCCTCTCGTCGACGTCACCAAGACGCAGGCCGGTCAAGACATCACTCTACAGCTGACCGAAGCCCTGCCCACGACGCGCGGGTACCAGGGCTACCTGCAACTCGTTCCGGGCGTTCAGGACGCCATAGGTATCACCGAGAACCCCGCCTCGCGTTCCGGCGTGAATTACCGTGATGCCCACCGCGACGGGGAAGGGGATATCATCTCGACCGACAACGTGTTCTACTTCGATGGCATCAACGTCACGGACAATACCAACAGCACCTTCGGGGCCCAGCTCAATACCGAGGTCATCCAGGAGCA
>JAZFTL010000216.1:0-2272 GCA_036446675.1 Thermoanaerobaculia bacterium | reverse complement strand
TTGTTTGGTTCGGGATCGGAGAATTCGAAAGCGGCGTAGAAAAATTTGTCATCGTAGGCTAGGTAGCCTACATTCTTGACTTTAGGCTTGATATTGTCCCCCGGTCGCGTCTCGTACCAGACTTCGATGGCGTTTACACCAGCCCAGCCTGCGTCCGACAGTTGGCCGTCGATCGAAATCTCTCCGGAGACTCGTCCGATGAACAGAGTCGCCTCCTCTGAGGCCTGCGACATAGGGACCCATAGGAGTAGTGACAAGCCGGCAACCGTAGTTGACAGCAGCAAGGACTTCATGATCAGTTAGATACTGATTTGTCGATAAAAGGTTGCACTTCGGCGGGTGCCGGCTACTCACTGCGAGCCAACTCGGCCGCCTTTCTCGCAAATCGTTCGGGATCGAGCTTCACATCATCAGGCATGCCCCGGAGCTGGTGTTCCCACCACACCGGCGCAGGGGCGACGGAGGCACTCCATGCGGCTGTTCCGTCGAAGAGCAACCAGACGTCCCAGGCAGGTCCGCTGAGCTGGATCTCCTCGCCGTCTGGATGTTGCAGTGTTTGGTAATGCGAACCGATCACATCGCCGGAATCCCAGTAGTGGGTGGCCCGCGGGTCCGTTACGGTTTTCATCGCATCAATCGCGTGTTTCTTTTGGGCACCCAGTTGTGTAGACCACACGACGAAGACAGCGATGTCTTGATTCGAAGACTCATTCAACCATTTCTTCTGCAGTTCGGAGGCCCCCCGAAGACAGACACCTCAGGTGGGAGAGACAAGGAAGATCGCTCTGATCTTTCCGGACGCGGTGTTGAAATGACTTCTCAAGGGCTCAGCGTCTGCTGCGATGTTTTGAATACTGACCGCCGGCTGAGCGATCGATGGTGAGAAGGCGATGCCGAGTGTCAGGAGAGAAATTCTAGTCAAGCAAATGATAGGTTTCATCGAAATCCGACCTTGGGTTGAGAGTTGAAGTAAGGTTTGAGCTAAGTCTGTTCAAGGGTTTGAACAAGCCAGAGTAGGAGTCCAGGCAGTACGTTCAAGATCAGGGCGAATACCCATATCAGTGCCGCAATCCAGATCATCCAGACCACGGAGCGCGGCCTTCGCGCCGCGCAGGTGGAACCCTCTGGAACTTCGCGAGGCCGGTAGATCATCCAGAAACCATATGCCAAGACAGCCAATGAAGCGGTGAGAATGTGAAGGCTGTAGGGCTTAAGTCCAGCCGCCCATACGGCACCGCTCACCCCCAGCACGGCGACGATCAACGGTGCGAGGATCGGTACACAGCAGGCAGTTGCCAGGGTGGCGGCCAGGGTTGCCCCTAAGCCTGCCCCGGCAGCGCCAAGAGTATTCAAATCAGCGGATTGTGATTGAGTATCGTTGCTCATTTGGGTTCCAGTGCTTCGTCAGGGGGTTGTTGCAAGCTGTGCTCTAACTTGTCGATGGGTGTAAAAATCGGGCAGAAGCAGTGGATTTGACTCGTCTTGGGTAACAAGAGATTCGGGATCGCGGTTATCTCGCACCCGGGCACGGCGAATAGACCGGCTATGAAAAATGATAGACCAAGAAAAACCAAACCCCAGAATCCCCAGCCTCCGAGGTCTTCTCGCCCCATGAAGAGCACGACTCCAGCGGTGATGACTCCTGCGAGCATACGGGCCAGCCGCCCATAGAAGAGCGGAGGTAATGTCGAAATATCTTGATTGTGCATCTCGGTCAACCCCTTTGAATCGAGGCTTCAGCCTCTTCTTGCATTCTGAGCTTGCTCTGCTGCGAGTCTAGGTCGCCCGCAGCGTCCATCTCCCGATCAAGTTTGATCTGGTCGAGGATAAGAGTCCGCAGTTGCATCAGAAATGAGTGCCTCGTGAGCCGGTAGTAGATTGTCTGAGCATCGCGGCGGCTGGTGACTAGCCCGTAGGCTCGCAGTTTGGCGAGATGCTGGGAGATGGCTGAGACCGACACATTCAGCATCGCACCTAAGTCGCAGACGCAGAGCTCTTTGAGCTCATGCAACAGGTAAATCATCTTGAGCCGTGTCGAGTTATTGGCCAGTGAAAACAACTCGGCAGCCTCCTCTAGCTCCGGGGAGAACTCCATACTCTGCCGAATGCGTGAGATGTCAGCTGCGGCGATTGTTGGCCCGACACATTTCATTCCGAGTCCTCCGATTCCACGCTACAGGCTTGGATCGCCCGCTTCACGTCGGTAAGGCAGCATTTTCCAGATGGATTCTTGGTCTCACAGGCACAGTTTCCGGCCCGAACTTCGGCGGTA
>JAZFTL010000215.1:0-5960 GCA_036446675.1 Thermoanaerobaculia bacterium | reverse complement strand
TGTTCATCGCCGTCATCGCCACCACCTCGATACTTCCTTGGATCTCGGATCTCGGTATGGGCTACGTCGCCATCTCCTTCGCGCTGATCATGCGACTGCGCTATAAATCGAGTCCGGATCGCTTCTATCAGGCCGTAGACTGGGACCTGATTGGCTTTTTTTGTGCCCTGTTCGCAGTCATTTACGTCATGGAACATGCCCAGGTGCTCCATCTAATCGGCAGAGGAGTCAGCGGCCTACTCGGACTCGGCGAAAAAGGGGGTACGGCTTCACTACTCGTGGCCGCCGCAGGCTTCAGCTCGGTCACCGATAACATTCCGCTCGCAGCAATGCTCGCCAATATCCTGGAGGCACAGGCCGCGGTGCCCGACAGCCTGGTCACCGTGAGCCACTGGTGGGCGGTGATTTTCGGTGCCAACCTGGGCGGTAACCTTACCCCGATCGGCTCGGCCTCGACCCTGGTCGCCGTCACCGTTATGCACAAGCACGGAGTACCGCTGAGCTTCGGCGGGTTCGTGATCAAAGCACTCCCCTACGCTCTCCTGCACCTCGCCATCGCGGTGCTCTACGTGCTCTTTGTCGTGCCTTTGCTGGCCTGAAGAGAATCGTGTGCGCTGTTTGTGTGTGATGCGACGCATGGACCGCCCAAGCCCTTGAGCGCGCCGCGCCTACGACCAAATTGTTAGAAGTACTCTACAAATCCGCAACTACAGACTCATCAGATCCGGCCTCATACACAACCTTGTCACCAGCGAGCACTCCGCCGGCCGCACCAACCGCTGCACCCGTTATCGCGCTTTTCGCAATCTGCGACGCATCGGGTGAAGCGAGAAATACTCCATCAGCCTCAGAATAGCCTCCGCCGATCGCTCCGGCGCCGGCACCAATAACGGCGCCCCACTTCATCCACTTGTTAGAACGACTACTTTTCTTAATGGTAATTCGTTGCACCGCAGTAGTCGCTATCTGCTGCTTCTGGGTTCCAACCCGCCAGGTAGTTTGCACTGGGCCCAGAACAACGTCGCGTGCACCCAAGACAGGATCGTACCCATTGATTTCAACTGTCGCCTTGTGGCCTTTGAGCGCGCTGTTGATCTCTTCGAACGACGCTAGAACTCCGGCCTCTTGAACATCGCCTGCATGAAGTGTCGTGGCCATCATCCAACATAGTGCCAAAAACGCAATCTGTCTTCGAGCCATGCTGCATCTCCGTTACGTGGTTGTTGCCTACGCGGCCGTTCGGGTGGTTCGACCGCTCTAGGCCGCCTGCTTCAGCATCACCCAGCAACACCAGCAAGAACCATTCCATCCGGATGAAGCCGACAACGGGATTGCACCGAAATCCTCGCTTACCCCGTATTGCGCATCCCGGCAGAAATGCCGACCAGACTCACCTTGACGGCATAGTCGAGCGCGGCTCGTTCCGGCGCCTCCTTTGGTAAGGAACGCAGACGCTTGAGCAGCTCAACCTGGCAATATGAGATTGGATCTACATAGGGGTTGCGCAATCTGATCGAGCGCGCCAAAGTTGACTCTTCCGCCAAGAGATCCGAACCCGTCGCCCGTTCGATCGCGTCAATCGTGCGCCCATACTCGCGGGCGATCAGCCCGCCAAGGCGCTCCCGAAGGACCAGATCTGGAACCAGTTCCAAGTAACTTTCGAAGACTCCGAGATCGGCTTTGGCGAGGCTCATTTGAGCGAAGTCGAGCAGCGTTCGAAAAAAAGGCCACTCGGAATAGAGTTCACAAAGAGTCCCATCGTCGATTTCGTCAAGGCCGGATCCCAGCCCGAACCACCCGGGGAGATTAGCCCGACATTGCGTCCAAGAAAACACCCAGGGGATGGCTCGCAAGTTGGACAGCGACCTCTCACCTTGGCGCCGTGCCGGTCGTGATCCTATATCGAGCCGGCTGATCTCATCGATAGGAGTTACCGAATGGTAGAAATCGAGGAATCCGTCGTCTTCGAGAAGCTCTCGATACTTTTGGCATGCTGCCGTTGCAGCCCGGTCGAGCGCTTCTCGATAGCGCTTGGAAGGCGCGTTGCGCGTTCCCGACTCGTCCTGGGCCGAAGAGAGCAATACGGCCGAGGCCACCTGCTCGAGATGACGATGGGCAAGATCCGGATCGGAGTAGCGGTCATCGAGCGCTTCACCCTGTTCCGTGATGCGCATGCGGCCGCCCAGTGACCCCGGCGGTTGAGCCAAGATAGCGCGCCCGGCGGGACCGCCGCCGCGACCGATCGATGTTCCGCGGCCATGAAATATACGCAGCGCAATACCGGCTTCTCGGCAGACTTCGGCAATCCCCTCTTGCGCCTGGTAGAGGGCCCAGGTCGCGGTGAGGAAACCGGCGTCCTTGTTTGAATCGGAGTAGCCAATCATCACCTCCTGCAGCCCCCGCCTTTCGATATGGGCTCGATACTCGGGAATATCGAGCAGGCGGCGCAAAATATCCGGCGCGTTCTCGAGATCGGCCACAGTTTCAAAGAGCGGCGTCGCATCGATTTCGTCTACCTGATCAACTCCACGGGCCAGGGCCAGGACCTCGAGGATGTCAGAAACACCCTCGGTCATCGACACCACATAGCCGCCGATCGCATCGCGTCCAAAGCGGCTTTGCACCTTGGCGAAGACGCGCAGAAACTCGAGTGCATGGTCAGTTTCAGCAGCCACTTTTTTGAAACTCAGCGGACGCTCGCTCCAGATCCAGTCCACTAGCAGGGTAATTCGATCATCTTCGGCAAGGTCGTCATACTTCTCATGGATCCCGGCCCGCAGCAGGAGATCTCCCACGGCCACCTCGTGGCGAGCTGAATGCTCGCGCAGATCAAGGGCGGCGAGATAGGGGCCAAAGGCACTGGCGCGATGACGGGCCGGCCGCACGAAAGCGCTGGCGGCACGATTGTCGCCGCAAGCACGAAGCACCGCTTCGAGAGACCCGAGTTCATCAGCATGGCAGGAAGTGCCCGACAGACTGGTTCCGGCCCGGTCAGCCTGCCGACTGAGCCTTTGGGTAAGTGCTTGGTGAATATAGAAGAGCCGCTGCCGATAGGGCTCTTCGGAGAATCGGTTCGAGCCACCATGCGACTCAGACAACTCTTCGACTTCCGATTGCAGAGCCTGAAGACCTTCGGTCTGAGGAAGCCGATGCTCCCATTGCGACAGCCGCTGGACCAGAAGATCGACATCTGCTATTTGCCGATTCAGCGCCACCTCACTCTGCAAGCGGTAAGTCTCGGCGGTAATCTCAGGAGTAACAAACGGGTTGCCGTCGCGATCACCGCCAATCCAGGAGCGCAGTTGCACCACTGGCGGCAGGGGATCAGCGGCGAGGTCGGCCGCAGCCCCGTATTCAGCGTAATAAGTGACCAGCGCTCTCTCGAAATCTTGTTGCAGCCGAGGCACCGCGTCGAGGAGCGAACGGCGATAGTAGTACAGCGCCGATTTGACTTCGTCGAGAACCGTTGGCTTCTTCGCAGCCAGTTCTCGAGTGCGCCACAGGGTCGCGACCTCGGCGTGGATTTCATTGCGCAGGACTTCTCGATCTTGCGGCGTCAGGTCCCACTCGCGAAGATGGCGCAGGGCGCCGGCGATACGCTCGAGCTTCAGCCTCACGGTGTAGCGTTTGACTTCAGTTGGATGGGCGGTCAGCGTGAGCTGAATATCAAGATTTCGCATGAAGTCACGCACTTTGGCGTACGACCATTTTTCGTCCCGAAGTCGCTTGACCGCTGCCGCAATCGATTCGGGCTTCGGCCTTTCTACCGTGGCGTGGCGCTCACGATCCCGGTTGACCCGAACCCGGTGAATCTCCTCCGCCACGTTGATCAGTTGAAAGTAAACCGTGAAGGCGCGCACCAAGTTCTCGAGTTCGGAGAGCCCGAGACCGACAAGAAGCTCGATGAGTTCGCCTTTCGACTGCTCGTCTTTGGGCGTGTCCCGCAGGTGCTTGGTGAGTTTGCGGACCCGCTCGACCAGGTCAAAAAGCGCGCCTCCCTCCAGCTCCCGCAATACCGACCCGAGGGTACTGCCGAGAAAGTCGACGTCTTCGGCCAGTTGCGAGAAGAGCGCCTCGGGCTGCTTATTGCTGTCTGACCGCTCCATGAGCCTTTTCGATTAGCAGCCTCTGGCCAGAACAGGTTCTAGCCTCTTGTGGTCTGCGAGCATCCTGCGAAACCATACCACTGAGGATTGACTCTCCCGAAAATACCTACAGAGCCACCGGTCATCATGTAACGTATCCATGATGTCGATGGTGCCCTAGAAAGCCAACCGTGGCGCAGACGTCTGCAGATTCGCTGGTACCCAGATTGCTGGAACCGTTTTAAGTCGCGATACAGTCCATGTGTTATTCCTAGCCCTTTGAGGGAATCCCATGCCTAAGCCGGTACTGAAGTTGTTCAGAAGTCATCGCATACCGAGAGCTGCCCGGACCCTGCCGGCTCTCGTTGCAGGAGCGGTGGTGTCGGTGCTGTCAGTGGTGTCGGCGGCGGGCCTCGTCTCCATCGGCCTCGAGACTGGCCTGATCGCGCCGCAGCCAGAGCGCGCCAAGGATACGCCGGTAGTCTTTGTTCCCGGAGTGACCGGCACCAAGCTGCGAGACCCGAGCACCGGGGAGCTGGTGTGGGGCGCCTCGGAACAGCTCATGCGCCCGCGCGATGGCGGTTACAGAATTGTCCTACCCCTCTCAGTTGGTGATCCGTTGCTTCCAAACGCCGGCCCACCTCACCCCCAGGCTCGATACGAAGCCGTAGAGCCAATCTGGCAGCTCCGCTTCGTCAGTTGGAACAAGATGATCTACCGCCCTCTACTCGAGCGCTTCGAGCTCGAAGGATACCGTCTCGGCGATTTGGCGGCGCCACGCCCAGGCGATAGTTTCTTCTTCTTCAACTACGACTGGCGCTACGGCAATCTCGAGTCGGTCGGTCAACTCGATCGTCAACTAGAGGCGCTCAGCGCGAGCCGAGGTGGTATCGAAGTAGACCTGATTTGCCAGAGTAACGCAGCCAAGATCTGCCGCTGGCTGGCCAAGTACGGCTCCCTTACCGCCGATTCTGCGCAGGCTGGAGAGACCTGGAGACGCGGGTACGGAATCCGTAAGATTATTCTCGTAGGCGCATCCAACAGCGGCGCTCTCCGCGTACTTCAGCTCCTCACTCAGGGAAGACGCTACGTTCCCTTGATCGGGCGCCAATTGTACCCGGAGACTTTTTTCTCGATTCGGCCGCTCTTCGAGGATCTGCCCACCGGCCGCAAGGATCTCTTCTTCGATGTTCGCGGAAGGACCCTCGATGTCGACCTGTTCGACCCCCGGAATTGGCCGAAGTATGGTTGGTCGATCTTTAGTTCCACCGCCACCGAGAGGCTCCGCAGAGAGCCTAGATCAGATCTTTTTGGTGATCGAGAAGCTCAATTCGAATATTTGCGACGGCAGCTAACACAGGCAGGACAGCTCCAGAAGCTGCTGCAGGAAGACAGCGATCACTTTCCCTCCATTCGATACTACCGACTGGAGAACGATTCATCTCCGACCATCGATCGCGCTCTCTTGCTCAAAGAGCGCGGTCACTGGAAGACCTACTTCCTCGGAGACAGTCGAGTCGATCGCGACTCGGTCTTGAAAAATCTCGCCTCGGCACCAGGTGACGGCCATGCAGTACTCGGCAGCCAGCGCGGACTCTCGCCACAGGAGACCGCCGCTCTCGTTGGCACAAAGATCGTTGATGGCGGACACTTCGATGCGGTGACACAACCCGCGGCCCTCGACGCACTCCTGGAATTCTTGGCGGAGCCGGTCGAGCCAGATCCTGAAGGCCCGGCAGGCGACCCTGAACGAGGGTTGGCAGCTCTGCCCAGCTCTTCTAGTTCACTACAACAAGGACATTAGCCTCCAAGCAGCCTGTCCGAGTAATCCACGGTCTTGCGCGTCTGGGTCTGACCACATCCAACCGGCCAGTG
>JAZFTL010000214.1:0-8294 GCA_036446675.1 Thermoanaerobaculia bacterium | reverse complement strand
ATTCACTTACCGGGATGAAATCATTCGAATATTTGGAGCTGGCTACTGGCGTAAAGGCGAACGAATCTATGAGCGCGAAAATCAAATACTCTGATGAACCGCTGGGAAAGGTCGAAGTAGTGGAAGATATGCTTCCCTCGCCGGAAGAATTGGCGTTTAAGGAAGATATGGTGAAGGTCACCATCTCTTTGAGCAAGTCCAGTGTCGATTTTTTTAAACGGGAAGCAAAAAAGCACGACACAAAATATCAGCAAATGATTCGGCGTTTGCTTGACGCTTACACGCGTACTCAGGACCGGCATATAACAAATCCTTCAACTCGGTCGCGCTAACGCGCGCCGGTTAAGTCAAATGTTATGCAGGCTACCTGCTTGCTCTTTCCCTAAGGCCACAAGGATGAGACGATCATGAGACTGCTCTGTTTGGTACTGTTGCTGCTCTCTCTGCCTTCAGAGGTGCATGCGCAGCAACAACCCCTTCCGATCATCGACATGCACCTCCATGCGCACTCGCTGAATGACTATGGCGGAGGCATGCCGGTCTGCACAAATGCTAAGAAGATAGTTTACCCAGGTTGGGATCCGAGAGATCCGATTGTGTTCGAACAATTGAAGCGCTGCAAGTCACCGATGCCGGCTGCGGCATCTGACGAGGCTCTGATGCGGGAGTCGCTCGCGCTGCTGGAACGCCACAATATCTATGCCGTGACAACGGGGTCCTTAGAGCGAGTGAGCAAGTGGCGTAGCGCCGCCCCCGACCGAATCATCCCTGCTGTGCCGTTTAGCGACTATATGCTGGAGCCAACAGTCTTTCGCCACCTGTTTAGTGAAGGCAGGTTAGCAGTCTTTGCAGAGATTAGCCCCCAATACCAAGGACTGGGCCTCGCCGATGAGTCACTGGAACCGTACTTCGCGCTCGCCGAAGAGCTGGATATCCCTGTCGGGGTTCATCTGGGTGAGGGCCCTGTGGGTGGTGCCCACTTCCTCGGCGGCCCGACTCCTTCACCGTATCGGGCCCGGCTCACCAGCCCCTTTCAGCTCGAGGAAGTGTTGATTCGCCACCCCAGACTTCGCATTTACGTCATGCATTTCGCCTCGCCCCTGGTCGATGAAATGATCGCGATGCTATTTTCCCACCCGCAGCTGTACGTGGATATCGCGTGCAATAATTGGAACTCGCCGAGGGAGCATTTCTATTCCCAGCTAAAGCGGTTGATCGATGCCGGGTTCGAGGAGCGAATCATGTGGGGTTCCGACCAGATGGTCTGGCCGGGAACCATCGAGGTAGCCATCGAGACGATCGAAGAGGCGACCTTCTTGAGCACCAAACAAAAGCGGGACATCTTCTACAACAACGCGGCTCGCTTTCTACGATTCAGCGAGGAAGAAATTGCCCAGCATCATGAAAAGTAGACTGGAGACAAAACGCGGCATAGCAAAGCGCATGCAGGGGACGCCGCAGCCGCATCTATCGTCCGTGGCGGCCGTAGGGTTGTCAGCTTCGCCGAACGTCAAGAGCTGGCTGAAGGGGCGCCCCTGATGCGCCTGCCGTCATGCGGCCGAGACACAGCGACGGCACAAGGAATACGCAGCAGCGATATTTCGGAAGGATGCAAGAATCAATATTCGGCTCTCTTCCAAAGATCTTCGTGGATTACAGAAACGAGCGCTTTCCGAAGGCATTCCGTACCAAACATTGGTAGCCAGCGTCCTACACAAGTACGTAGAAGGAAGGCTGCGCGAACACGGCTGCTGACACTAATTCGGTGGAGACCCCTAATCGCCTTCAGACTGCGCGGTCCGATGTTTCGCCTCCTGCCATTTGAGGAGTCCGGGTAGGAGGACTAGCGCCGTGAACCAAGTCGCGGTCAAACCCAGCACGGCTAAGTTACCGATCGACTTCAGGCCGGGGTGGTGGGCCATCACCATTCCCAGGTAGCCCATCGTCGTGGTCAGTGAACAGACGCTTATCGGGCCGAAGAGTTCGCCGTGAGCCTTTTGGGTGCTGAATCCCAGTTCCCGCCAACGTCGGTAGTAGTGCACGCCATGATCGACTCCGACTCCGAGGAGAGTCGGAAGTACCACCATATTGAAGAAGTTGAACTTCCACCCCAAGAGAACCATCGCTCCGAGAGTGAGCAGGAGTCCCGCTACCAACGGCGTCAGAACCCAGACAGTGCGTCGCAGCGAGCGCCAGTCGGACCACACCAAGATGAAGATTCCAAGGAACGTCAGTCCCACCATCCAACCGCTCTCTGAAGTGACCAGCCATAGAATCTCACTGAGAATCGGCTTGTCACCGGTCGGCCCCCGCACTCCCTCTGGGAGCTCGAGATCGTAAAGGTCTTCGGTAAAAGCCATGGCCATCCGCCCATCGCGGCTCCTTCCATTGGTATCCACTCCGACGATAAATTCACCCGATCCGTCACGTGCCGTGAGGCTCTCGACGATGCTGGCGGGCACCTCGTCGAGTTGGGGTGGAGAGGCGGGGGCTTCGAAGAGCAGAAAGTCGTCGATAATATCGATCTTCGTCTGATCCTTGATCCGGCGTACCCACCGGCCCTCGAGTGATTCTCGGATTTCGGCCAAGATCCGGAGTCGCAGCTCGAACTGCTCGGCTGTTGGGGCGAAATTACGCATCGAATTGATCGTGCCGATATGTCGGTTGTCAGCGGTCCGATCTCGAGCCGCTTCGAGGCGTTCCAAGAGGGTATCAAGCGCCTCCACGTCGCGGGCGACATAAATCGCCGCCGGAGCCGAGGTGGTCGGGTAGACCGCCTCATGACGCTCCTGGATGAGCTCCTTGCCGGGAATCTGGGCACGGAGATTGGAGAAGTCGTAGTCAAAGGCGACAGAGCGTACCGCGATAACCAGTGCCGCCACCACCAAAAGGCAGAGGCCGACGGTCACCAGCTTGGAAGGCAGCAGAATCTTCCAGGTCTGCGCGACGCTCCGGCGCGGCTTGACGAGTCCCCAGCGGACTCCGACGATGAGAGTGGGCGGCAGTACGAACAACATGCTCAAGACGATAATGGCCATCGAGCTGCCGCCGATGATCCCGAAATCTGAGAAGCCGCGGAAGTCGGACACTCCCAGAATCGACAATCCGACTGCGGTGGTTGCCCCTGACGTCAAGACCGAGCGGCCGGTCGAGGTGAGGGTGGCTCGAAGTGCTTCTTCCGGGGTTCCTACGGTGAGCTCGTGTTGAAATCGAGAGATTAAATGGACGGCATAATCGACCCCCATTCCGAAGAGAACCAACAGCAGGAAGGCGGTAATCGTGTTGAGGTCACCGACCGTGAACGGCACGAAGGCAAACGACCACAGCAGGCCGGTGAGCAGCGGGAAAAGGACCACGGGCAGGATAGTGATCGATCGGAAACTCACTGCCAAGGTCAGCAGTATGGCGATCACCGAAATGAGTCCGGCGCGAGAGAGGTCGGAAACGATAAGGTCGAATTCGTCGACCCGGGAACGCAGATTGCCGTGGATTCCCCACCAGAGTCCATTCCGAGCGGCTACCTCCCGGGTGATCTCATCGAGTTCCTGGTACAGACCTCGTAAGCTAGCCAGGTTAGAGATGCCTTCGTTGGTGCGAACGATCATGCCCATGACGTCACCGGCGGAGTTGCTGTGATACTGGTCGATATTGGCGTAGTACTCGAGGAGGCGATCGAGGTCTTCATCGCTCTCGTCAGCTTCTTCTGCCCGTTCTTCGCTCGGTTCGTCCAAGTCGAGCAAGAAAGGGTTGACCTCTATCTCCCATGCTTCTATCTCTTCTTGGAAGTCTTGCAGAACTGAATACGGCACGAGGGTGTAACCGTAGCGATCGAGGAACTCTTTTGGATGGCGGTAGTCGACCGATCGAACGCTCGGAAGTGCGCCGATGCGTGCGGCCACATCTTCGATCCCCTGCAGCAGCACCGCGGGGTCGTCACCCTGCATGAGGATGCTGAAGTAGCCGCCATCACCGACGGCATCTTCGAGCTCGTTACTCCAGCGCACCGAGGCGGAGTGCTCCGGCAAGAGCCGCTTTAGGTTGGTATCCAGGCCGATGTGCTGAAAGGCGAGGAATGCAGGGATACAGAGAATCAGGGTGGCGGCAAGCCAGAGCAGTGGGCGCCGAGCTGACTCCCGAGCGATCGAACTCCAGATGCGATTCATCATTGCGACGTCTCCAGCCTTGAATTCTCGGATTCCCGAGCCCGGGTTGGTCTGGGTTGATTCCAGATCAGCCATGGGGCTCGAAAGGAATGAATCAGAGCAGTGCCGGCCTCGAGCCAGGGCACTAGAGTGAATGCTGTGTCGGCATGGCCTACGAAGATCCCCAGAGCCAGAATCCAGACGTAGATATTGCGGCGTCCTCCGACCAGGCGAACGATACGATCGAATGGACCCATCTCGTCAATGGTCTTACCGAAAGTCCGCAGAATGGACAACTTCATCAGGCCATCAATCACTTCGGCGACAGCCAGAATCCCCAGTAGCCGCCACGCGTTCGGGAGGATTCCGGAAGAGGAAAAGTGGTATGCGAGGGCAGCCCACCAAGACCATTCATAGGCGAAGTCGAGCCAATGCTCGAGCTCTCCAACCTTGGAAGTCTCGAGGCGAAGCCTCGCCAGCTTGCCGTCGATGCCGTCCAGGACCCCTACGGCGAGTGCTATCGAGATACCGAGTGGTAGGTTTCCAACCGCAAACTGCCAGGTCGCGATCCACGCGAACACGGTGGTTAGGCCGGTGATTAGATTCGGGGTTACGGCGGTGTCGGCAAGTTGCCAAGCGGCGAATTTTTCGATAGGCGCATGAAACAGAGCGGGTATGTCGAGAGCTCCTTTCTGGGTAGCGTCGAGCAGTAGTCGCTTTGCCGTCTGCAGGTTTGCGGGCTTTGCCGGCACCGTTGGTTCCGAAAGACCCACTCGAAACCAATACGGCCGCATGGGTTTTCTGAGCTCCGGCGCATAGGTCGGTAGTCGGGCGACATCGCAAGAGTCGAGCTCATCTTTTGAGAGTCCAGCGGTGAGCTGCGACCAGATCGGTCCGTCGCGACTCTCCAACCAGCTTTGAGCGAGCACTGCGGGGCCGCAAACATACCCGCCCGAAACCGAGGGTACCTCCCCGATAGAGCCCACTAGAGCTTGCGGCAGGGCGGTGTCGATCAGAGCGGTACTGGGGGGGCAAGCGACCAGGGCTCGCAGCAGTCGAGGGTCGATGACCAAGTCTCCGGGAACGACCAGGACCTCCCCATGGGTCTCCTGCAGGCACTGCAAGATCGCCGCAATCGTCAGCGAGGCCGCTCCGGGCGCGAGCCATTCAAGCTCTAGGTTGCCGTCCGGTTTGCTGAAAGGGAAGGAGGCTGCGTCGAATTCCTTGGCAACGAACAATTTGATCGGCCCGGTTTTCAACGTCTCCAAGGAGCGCACCAAGCGCCGCCAAACCGTGAGTCCTCCCAGCCGAGCCATCGCGCCGGGTCGTTCTATCGAGATGATTATTTGCATTTAGCGAGCTGCGATACTTGCTGAAGATTAGAAGTCATGGGGTGGTTTCATCGTGAGATAGAGTGATGCGAAACCCTGACCGGTGACCACCTCGATCGCCTCGTGAACGGGTCCGTGGCTCTCCTTGCCAAGGGCTCGATAACCCGAGTGATTGATGTCGAAGCGGTAGTCACTGCGGTTTTGATAGAGCACCGGATTGGGCGCGACTTTCTTGAGAAAGAAGCGGAGGAGTCGGGAATTGACGAGATCGAGAATCTCTTGCGGTCTTTTATGGTGGAACTGCAACGTGGCCTCGCCCTCGAATGTCTCAAACTTAGAGTCGTAGTCGACCGAGAATCCTTCGGGAACCAAGTACGCCTTGTAGTTCGGGTCGGGCTTTAGATTCGAGAAGACTCGATCGAAAGTAGTGCTGTGGATGACGATCTGGTTGTCTTGAAAAGTGGTCAAGAACCCCACCTTTCTATAGGCGTGAGATGCCTGCAGCGTCAACTGGTAGAGAGACATCTGGGTTGGTGCATCGAACGAGTCGAATCGAAACAGGCTTACCGACTGCCTGTTGTCGGGTACGTTGGAGACGATATGAGTGGCAATGCCACGTCCGTTTTCGAGCTGGAGAGGAGCTTGACCGGGTAGCAGTAGTTCCCCCGACGCCTCGAGTCGAGGCGCGTAGAAAGTTACGTCGTACCACTGCCGCTGAGACAATAGAATTCTCTCGGTCCGGAGCGGGTCCACGGTGCTGCGCAGGTGTAGATCGAGGGTGCCCTTCTCGTTTTCCACATGCAGGTGATGGCTCGGCAGATCAATATTGAGCCGGTTCTTGGCGATCGCGAATTGCGGCCCGGCACGATCGGTCAGGTCTTTCCAGTCGCCCCACTTGCGACTATTTTTTATGACCACCATGTCGCCTTCGGGGGGCAGTACGTACGACAAGACAAGGCCGGTTCTCTCGCCTGGGCCGAAGCTGGTAATCATGAATCTACAATTCAGCAAGTATCCGTTGGGGAACCACAGGCGATAATCCCAAATTTCGCTCAAGTTGTTTCCCACCAGGTAATGGGGTTGATAGGCCTCGACGGGTACTGCTGCGAATGGAGGACGATCTGTTGTGCCGGGCACCGGTCGAGCCGATGTTGCCGTAGCAGCCGAAGTCTCCGGCCTTTGCCCTCCGGGTTCAGAGGCCACCGAGACCTCCAGCCCGAAGGTCAGAAGGCAGAGCAGGAACAGGGCGGCCGCGGTGCACACCGGTCCCAACCACGATGTTGGAGTACGCAGCACGATGAACTCGATTCGCTCAGGTGGCATGGCTGGAGCTTCTCGGCGCATTGAGCGACTGAATATCTCTCCAGGTCTTGCGGTCCGCACTTCGTTGTATCTTTAGAAAAACAATCAACAGTATGTTTAGAAACCCGAGACCGTAGATAAAGTACCAGACGAGCCCGAAGGAGCCCCACGTCGAGGGGGAGCCAACCGGTAGGATGGCTCCGACGATCATCGCAACCTTGTGCGAATTTGGTGCCAAAACCGCCCAAGACCGCAAGATCTTACCCTGATTGCTTACGACAACTCGTCTTAGACGATGCTGATGCTCCGGATGCGCTTGCTTCCAGTGGTGGATGCGGTCGCTGAGAAGCATGCTGGATCCACAAAAGAAGGTTTGAATTCGAGTGTAAGCGATATGCAGAACGTGCAGGAGCCACGCGAAACCCGATGCGCTTTCGGCCCGCGCCTTCGCTTCGTCTTTCGCAGAGAGCGCCGCGCCCATTTCTGTTCCTAAAGCGATCTGGCGATAGAGATTACGCTGATACTCGACGAGAGCGCACTGCAGAGCGTGCGAAGCGGCAGCGAAAAGACTTACGGCCACAAAAACCGGGCCGTTTGATTGGTGGGCAATATCCAGCCCGAAACCGATGGCGAGATAGATCGCCAGAAACGATAGGTAGTCTCCGATGCCATCGATGAGACGTCCTAAGTCCGACGCTTCGTTTTTCCATCTCGCCAGCTGGCCGTCGGCGCTGTCGAAGGCGGAGTGAACCAGCAGGGTGACTGCAGCCAGCCAGCCGAAGTTGCCCTGATTGCCGGACTTTGCGGCGAGGAAGAAAAAGTACGCCGCGAGCCATCCGGCGACAACCGCAGCGGCGGTGAGCGCAGCGGGGCTTACGGAGGTTGAACGAACCAGCCAGGTCACGAGTAGTCCGCTTGGGCGAATCAGATAAGTGTCCAATACCCCCTCGACTTCCCGCGGTTTTCCGGTCGCTCGGAGGTCCGAACGAAATGCGCGTATACCCTTACGCCAGGTCGATATCGTCACTCGATACAGTATACTTGGAGCTTCCACTCCGCGGACATGGTGGAGTGAGATTTAAACGCTGCATCGACGTTGTGCTGTCATCAGCGGTATCTAGGTAGAACTCGAATGGCGAAGAATTTCGTATCGATCAGCGATCAGTCACTACGGCTCTTCAACAATCGTCTGCTCGATAAGCTCTCGTATGTGCATTGGAGCTACCCGCTCATCTTCTGGGTTCCGGTTGTCGGCTACTGCGTTTATCGAGCCCTCACGGCTGCTTCGATCGGAGTTCTCGGAACTATAGCTACGGTGGTTGGAGGCGTCGCCTTCTGGACTCTGTCGGAGTATCTCTTGCATCGGTTTGTGTTTCACTACGAGCCTTCCAGCGCCTGGGGCGAGCGCATCCATTTCCTCATTCATGGAGTGCACCACGACTATCCGAACGACTCGAAACGGCTCGTCATGCCGCCGTTTTTGGCGGCGATTTTCGTAGCGCCGTTCTGTCTCCTTTTT
>JAZFTL010000213.1:0-4860 GCA_036446675.1 Thermoanaerobaculia bacterium | reverse complement strand
TGGTGCACCCAGGAGAATTCGAATCCCCAACCTCCTGATCCGTAGTCAGGTGCTCTATCCAGTTGAGCTATGGGTGCATTGAGGCCATGTGCGGGATGGTGATTGTAGGAGATCTTGCGGTGCACTGGCAAGGTAGAGTCTGAATCAGATCTTCAAATTGAGTGGGTTAATCGATCAGGCCGTCCAGCGGCGACGAGGCGTTGCCGTAGAGTTTTCGAGGAATGCGGCCGGCGTGGGCGGCGAGCCAGCCCGCTTCGATGGCGAGCTTCATGGCGCGGGCCATGCGCACCGGATCGTCGGCTCCGGCAACTCCGGTATTCATCAGGACGCCTTGGGCCCCGAGTTCCATGGCGAGCGCGGCGTCGGAGGCGGTGCCAACCCCAGCGTCGACGATGACGGGGACGTTGGCCTGTTCGACGATGATTTGAATGTTTCCCGGATTGCGGATGCCGCGGCCGGAACCGATAGGGGCTCCTAAAGGCATGACAGCTGCAGCGCCGAGATCTTCCAGCTTACGACAGACGATCGGGTCGTCGTTGGTATAGGGCAGAACGACGAAGCCTTCGGCGACGAGGGTCTTGGTGGCGGCGAGGAGCTCCTCATTGTCGGGGAAAAGAGTCTTCTCGTCGCCGAGCACTTCGAGTTTGATCCAATTCCAGTCACCGAGTTCGCGTGCCAAGCGAGCGGTGCGCACGGCGTCATCGGCGCTGTAGCAGCCGGCAGTGTTGGGGAGCAGCAAGTACTTCTCCTGATCGATCTGGTCGATGAGTGAGCCCTTGCCGATCTCGTCGAGCGGAATGCGGCGCAAGGCCACTGTGATGACCTCGGTGCCGGAGACTTCGAAGGCCTGTTGCATGACGTCGGCGTCAGCGTATTTTCCGGTGCCCAGAATCAGTCTCGACTGAAAGCTGCGGCCGGCGATCTCGAGTGGCTCGATAGTGGTGGATGCCTTCGAGGGTCTTACCGGCCCTGGTAACTCTGTTGAAGTATCGCTCATGGGGTTCGATGTCCTTGCTTCTGCCGTCTTCCGCAAGACTGCACTGTTGAGAGGGTGCCAGGCGCCGATGTCGGGACGACTAGACGGAAGTTCCTATATTGAGAGTGAATGAGTGGTTGCCTAAATCCTGTCCATGGGAACGTAGTACTGAGTACCCTTGATCGGTTTACTGAGAAGTTGAATCAGGTGCTCGAAATCTTTTTCGCGATCGATGAAATTCAAATTCCTCGTGTCGACGACGAGAAGTGCCGAACGGGTGTAGTGGTGATAGTAGTGGTTGTATGCGTCGATAAGCTCTGCCATGTAGGTGGTGGACATGTTGCTTTCGAAATCCCGGTTCCGTCTGTTGATGCGTTGCAGACAGGTATCGAGGTCGGCGACAAGATAGAGGACGAGGTCGGGCGCCGGAATCTGCGGTTCGAGCAAGGTGTAGAGCTTGTCAAAGAGCAGCAGCTCGTCGTCTGAAAGGTTGAGATAGGCGAAGATGCGATTCTTTGGAAAAGTGTAGTCGGCGAGCAACAACCGATTGAACAGTTCACGCTGCACCGTCTCCTGTTGCTGCTTGAATCTGGTCAGTAAGAAATAGAGCTCGGTCTGAAACGCTGAGCCGGGGCGGTCGGAGTAAAAACCGGGCAGAAAAGGGTTCTCGACGTCTTCGAGAATCTTGACCCCTTCGAAGCGCTCGGCAAGCATTTCGACGAGGGTCGTCTTGCCGACCCCGATGGGGCCGTCAATCGCCAGGTAATGAATGGGAAGAGTGGGCTTAGACATTTGGAAACAAGCTCTTAGGCGACCGCATCAGAGACTCCAGCCGCTGCTTGAATGGGATTGTAGAGCGTGTCTCTCTGCACAGGAATAAAGCCGGCTTCGCGGACGATTCTTTCGAGTTCAGACCGTGTCAGGTGCTGCTCGGTGGTTGCTCCCGCCATATGGTAGATCGTCTCCTCGACCACAGTACCGTCGATATCGTCGGCTCCAAACGAGAGGGCTACCTGCGCTAGTTTCGGAGTGATCATGATCCAGTAGGCCTTGATATGCGCGATGTTGTCCAAAACCAATCTCGCCGTGGCGATCTGGCGTAGATCCTCGGTGCCGGTGGTGTGGTACTTCAGCCCCATGTAGTTGTTCTCGGGGTGATACGCCAGAGGAATGAAGGCGTTGAATCCACCTGATTCGTCTTGGAGAGCTCTGAGCTGGAGGAGATGGTCGACTCGATGTTCGGGACCCTCGACATGACCGTAGAGCATGGTGCAATTGGAGCGGATGCCGAGACCATGGGCGACGCGATGGACTTCGATCCATTCCTCGGCATCGAGTTTGCCGTCGCAGATGATCTCGCGAATCTCAGAGTGGAAGATCTCGGCACCGCCTCCCGGCAGCGAGCCCAAACCGGCGTCACGCAACCGGCAGAGGACTTCCGAAATCGAGATTTTCTCGAGCTTGGCGAACCAACCGATCTCTATGGCGGTAAAGGCCTTGAGATGAGCATTTGGAAAGCGCTCTTTGAGGCCTCGCATCATTTCCAGATACCATTCAAAGGAGAGATGCGGATGGAGTCCGCCGACGATGTGGAATTCGGTGACTTCGTCGCCACCCTGTTGCGCCGCGTGTTCGTAGACCTCCTCGTGACTCATCTGCCAGGAGTGGGATTCGCCGGGAAGCGCCGCAAAGCTGCAGAACTTGCAGTTATAGGTATACACACAGACATTGGTGGGGTTGATATGCCGGTTGATATTGAAGAATGCCTGGTCGCCGTGCAGCCGGCGACGCACCAGGTCAGCCAACCTTCCCAAATGCAAAATGTGGGGAGTGGTGAGGCAGAGCATCGCGTCGTCGGAATCAAGTCGCACTCGGTCGCTCACCTTGGCAGCGAGATCCCGCAGCGGCGCAGGAAAGGTGTCGGGTTGAAGCGTGCGATTCATTGAAACTGACTCTGAGAAGAACTCATCCAGGGCGCAAACGGGCTCAGAGTATAGCAGGGCGCCGGCAGAGAACAGGGGTTAGCTTCAGCTGAAAAGCGATCTTCCGGAAGCTGCGGCGAAGTCCGTCGAATCCCTGCAGTCGAGTCGAATCTCAACCCAAGTGGAGGTCAATAGCGGTGGTTACGAAGAGCCACGTGGCAAGTAGCCCATTGGCTCGAAAAAAGGCTGCGTTGAGCCGGGAAAGATCACCCGGCCGCACGATCCAGTGTTGGTAGAGGAGCGTGATCACGCAGCCAACGACTCCGGCCCAGTATCCGAGTCCGAGGCCAGGAACATAAGTGAATGGCAGCCAAGCCAGAAGTACGATCATCATCAAGTGAAAGAGTCCGGAGAAGCAAAGAGCGCCGAATTCACCGAATCTAGCTGGGATCGAGTGGAGTCCCCGGTCGCGATCGAAGTCTAAGTCCTGCAGGGCGTACAGCACGTCGAAGCCGGCCACCCAAAGCAGAACCGCAGCCGCAAGGACGAGTGGTGTCAGGTCGATGGATCCGCGTACGGCGATCCAAGCCCCTAGCGGCGCTCCGGAGAGCGCCAAGCCGAGTACGAGGTGAGACGCTGCCGTAAATCGCTTCGTGTAGGAGTAGCCGAAAAGCACGACTAGAACGACTGGGGACAGCAGCAAGGCCAAGGGGTTCAGCTGCCCGGCCGCAGCGATCAGGAGAGCGCTGCTGACGGCTACGAATGCAGCTGTGAAGCCGGGCGAAATGGCACCCGTCGGAAGGGCCCGACCTGCAGTGCGCGGATTCGCCGCGTCGAAATGTCTGTCGACGAGACGATTGAAGCCCATCGCGGCGCTGCGAGCGCCGACCATGGCGACCACGATCCAGACGACCGTACTCCAGTGAGGCCAACCCTCCGCTGCGAGGACCATTCCGAGAAACGCGAACGGCAAGGCGAAGATGGTGTGCTCGAACTTGATCATTTCGAGGATCACACCGAGCCGCTGCCACACTGTCATGGGCCGATTATGTCGGGATCCTGTCCCGGGCGAAAGGGCGGTTGAGGAACTTGCCCCGAGCGGGCCTAGGGCGTAGGATCGAATCCTACTTTGGAGAACCTCTTATGCGTGAGTCTTGGATTAAACAACGTCACGGTGACCCTACACCGACCCAGCTCCACTATGCCCGTCGAGGGATCGTCACCGAGGAGATGAATTTCATCGCTGCAGCCGAGAAATGTGATCCCGATTTCGTACGGGCAGAAGTGGCTCGCGGCCGAGCGATTATCCCCGCCAATATTTATCACCCAGAGCTTGTGCCGATGATCATCGGGAGAAAATTCAGGGTCAAAATCAACGCCAACATCGGGAACTCCGCCACCACATCTTCCATCGATGAGGAGGTGGAAAAACTCGATTGGTCGGTCCGTTGGGGTGCCGACACGGTGATGGACCTCTCCACCGGAGACCGCATTCATGAGACCAGAGAAGCGATTATCAGAAATTCCTCTGTACCCATCGGCACCGTACCGATCTATCAAGCTCTAGAGACGGTCGGCGGCCGACCCGAGGACCTGACCTTTGACCTCTTCATGGAGACTTTGGAGCAGCAGGCGCGGCAGGGAGTCGACTACTTTACGATTCATGCCGGGGTGCGCTTGCCCTTTATCCCGCTCACCACGAACCGTCTAACTGGGATTGTGTCGCGGGGCGGATCGATCATGGCGAGCTGGTGTCTGGCACATCACAAAGAGAGCTTTCTCTATGCTCGCTTCGAAGAGATTTGCGACTTCATGAAGAGCTACGATGTCTCTTTTTCATTGGGGGACGGGCTGCGGCCGGGCTCGATCGCAGACGCCAATGATGCGGCACAGTTTGCCGAATTGGATGCTCTGGGAGAACTCACGGAAATCGCTTGGCACCACGATGTTCAGGTGATGATC
>JAZFTL010000212.1:0-5364 GCA_036446675.1 Thermoanaerobaculia bacterium | reverse complement strand
CTCGCTTTACATCGACTTGGCCGAGAGTAGTAGGGGGGAGGAGCGTCGCTGCTATCAGGAGAGTATCAACCTGCTGACACCAATTTGCAAGGCCTGGGCGTCCGATTGGGGTTTTCGGGTGACCGAGTGGAGCTTGCAGGTGTTTGGCGGCTACGGCTACATCAAAGACTATCCGGCCGAACAGTATCTACGCGATTGCAAGATCGCTTCTATCTATGAAGGCACCAACGGGATTCAGGCTTTGGATCTCGTGGCGCGCAAGATCTCCGCGAATGATGGAAGTGCTCTCAGACGTCACCTAGATGAAGTGGGTGCCACCGTGGAGAGGCTTGGCGATACGAACCAGCTTGGTAGCTGCTCGGGCCTTCTCAAAGAGGCTCTCGGCGAGATTGAAGCGGTTCTTTCCGATGTATTCCACGGGCCGGATGCCGATGAGATGAAGATGCTGAACGCTGTCCCCTTCCTCGATATGATCGGTAATCTATTTGCTGCCGGCTACCTGCTCGAACAGGGAGCAATCGCCGAAGAGAGGTTAGCAGCACTCCTCGAGGGTCGAGGTGGATCGCTCGATGACGACGAGTTCTATGACCGGCTCCTTGCGGGGAATCGAGACGCAGCTTTTTTCCACAACAAGGTCCGCTCGGTGCGGCACTTTGCCTTCCGAGTCCTTCCGCAGGTTCGCGCTGCAGCGGTGGCGCTACGGGCGGGTGAAAGAGAGCCGATCGAGGCGGTGTTCTAGCCTCTGGTCCGCCCACTTGTGGCGGGGGTCACGCTTTTAGCGGCTCTGGATCCTCGCTTCGAAATCGCTTAGAATTTCACCTCAATGCGACCACTGGAACCTTCGGGGGGCACAGTGCCTGGAAGCGAGTCAGATAATTCCTTCGGGCTTCGGCTGGTGCTCCTTGCCGGCCTGCTGTATACCTTTTTCGTCGGTCTGGACTTAATGGGCCTCTCCTTCAAACTCTTCGGTAAGGGTTTGGCCGAGACTTTGATCGAACAGACTTCGAACCCTTTCGTCGGGCTCTTTATCGGAATTTTGGCGACGACGCTAGTGCAGAGTTCGTCGACAACAACTTCAATGACAGTTGGCCTAGTGGCCGGGGGAGCGCTCACGATCGAAGGTGCAATCCCCATCATCATGGGAGCCAATATCGGAACTTCGGTCACCAACACGATCGTGGCGCTGGGCCATATGACCCGCCCGGAGGAGTTCAGGAGAGCATTCGCAGGTGCCACCGTGCACGATTTCTTCAATTGGATGACAGTGCTCATCTTGCTGCCCCTGGAGATTTCGACCGGCTATTTGGCGCGCACCGCGGGTGCTTTGCAGAGTGTCATGGCCGAAGTAGGGGGCACCAAGCTGGCCAATCCCTTGAAGGAGATCGTTCGACCCGTGGCCAATTGGGTCTCAGGAACCCTGGGCGATTCCGGAGCTCTGACTTTGGCGGTGGGGATCTTTTTCGTCTTTTTGGCTCTGAAGTTCTTGGTCGACGTGCTGCGCTCCGTCTTCTCTCAGCGGGCGGAAAGGCTGCTGCATAAGACCCTGTTTCGCTCGGCGATTGCCGCGATGGGCGCCGGTTGCTTGATGACTGCGGCGGTTCAGAGTAGTTCGATTTCGACTTCTGTGGTGATTCCACTGGTCGGCGCTGGTGTGGTGTCACTCGAACAGCTTTTTCCATTTACGATCGGGGCCAATATCGGCACCACCGTTACCGCGATGTTGGCGGCGCTTGCAAGTGGTAGCCCGGCAGCCATTACGGTGGCGCTGAGTCACTTCTTATTCAATATTTCGGGGACGCTCCTGGTGTATCCAATCAAAGCAATCCGAAATATACCGCTGTCTTTGGCCCGCGCCCTCGGTGACATTGCGGTCCGGAACAGATTTCTAGCTGGACTCTACATCATCGGCATGTTTTACCTAATGCCACTGCTAATGCTCTTCGTAGGTGGTATCTTCAAGTGAAGATATCGGGCACTGCGGTGAGAGAAATCCTCGAGAATCAATTACCTAACGGAGACTAGGGGCTATGTTTGAGCTGATTTTGGGAAACAAGGGAGGGTCGAAATTGATCGTCGCGGCTTTTGCCGATATCTCCCAGATGCTGAAGGATTCTGAAGAGATGGTCGAGCTGGCGCTGGCGGGACTTCTCGACAACGTGACGTTGACAGTAGATCTTGACGCTATGGACGATCGGGTGGATGAGGGTGAACGGATGGTGCGACGTACCGTTCTCGAGCACCTTTCGGTGAATCCGAGTCAGGAGCTGGTTTCGAGTTTGATTCTGGTAAGTATGGTGCAAGACGCCGAGCGAGTGGGAGACTTCGCGCGAGGACTGGCCGAACTGATTCCGCTCGCCGAGCAACCGCGTGAAGGCCATTTCGCCGATCGTCTGCGTCAGCTTGCCGGGGAAATCATGCCTCTCTTCGAGATTTGTCGGGAGGGGTTTTCAACCGGAGACTCGGCCAAGGCAGGCGAAGTCATGTCAACTTGGTCGGCACTGAAGCCTCAAATGAATGCATATGTAAAAGAGGTGGCAGGCAGTGACCTGCCGGCGAATATGGCGGTGGTGTATGCGAGTGGAGCGCGGATACTGCGGCGGATCGCGGCCCATCTCAGCAACATAGCGTCTGCTGTAGTGCAACCCTACGATCGCATTCGACACGGTGATGAGGATGTTTAGGTCACCCATCGTACCGGAGTGGAGTGTGTAGATTCGACGTCATTTTGGAGGGACTGCGGAATGAAGAAAGTGATGCTGTTATTTTTTGTCGGTGCTCTATGTGGTTCACCAGGCTGGAGTGGAATTCACTACACATCGAGAACCTACACGGAGGGCGAGAACGCGAGTGAAGCGGCCACAATGGAGATAGAAGGCTGGGTGGACGGGGACAACGCCAAGATCTTGTTTACCTCCAGCGGCAACCCGATGATGGGCTCAGGGAGCTATCTCTTAACGCAGAACGGCGGGTCGACTCTGTTTCTAGTCAATCCTCAGGAGGAGACCTACGTCGAGTGGGACTTAGACAAGATGATGGGGATAGCAGGCAGCATGATGGAAGGGATGGGGGGTATTTTTGGGATGAGTTTCTCGAATCCCAGCGTGGAGACGTTGCTCACCGAGGATGGTGGCACGATTGTTGGTATGTCCACTACCCATACAAAGTACAAGACCTCCTACTCGACGGAAATGAAGATTATGGGCATGAAGCGCATCACTACAATCGTTTCAGTCGAGGACATTTGGTCTACGGACGAGGTTGGTGACGCGGCGTTTGGGGTGTGGCAACGTAAAGGCCCACCAAAAACAGGCAACTCAACTCTCGACGAGCTGATTGCTACTGAGATGGGGAAGATCAAGGGCTGGCCCCTCAAGACAATTACCGAGTCGACCACCACCACTAAGAAGGGAAAGCAATCAGTCAGTCGCACTGTGATGGAGGTGACGAGTCTCGATCGCGCCAAGGTGCCCGAATCGACCTTCGAGATTCCTCTAGGTTTTCAAAAGATCGAGATGATGATTCCGGGCATGATGGTAGCCCCCTCCGGAGATGATGACCAACAGCAGGAGGAGCAGTCCGGCGGCAGATTCAAGCGCTTCAAGAAGATGATGGGCAAAGGCGGGGGCTGATCCAAGCGCAGTTATGAAACCGGATGAAGACGGTCCAGCCCAACGGCTTGCCAGTCGATCTGTTTATGACGGGAAGATTCTCCAGCTCGTGATCGAGGAGGTGCGCCTGCCGAACGGAGGGGAGGCGACGCTGGAGATGATCCGACACCCTGGAGCGTCTGCGGTCGTGGCACTCACCGACAACCTGGAAGTTCTACTGGTGCGGCAGTATCGCCATGCGACGGGCGACTGGTTGCTGGAAGTACCAGCCGGCAAGCTCGACCCCGGAGAAGGGCCACAGACCTGCGCTCGTCGTGAGATGGAGGAGGAGACCGGCTATCGAGCCGGCGATTTAAAGAGCTTAGGGTGGATTTGGACGACGCCGGGATTCACCGATGAGAAAATCTGGCTCTACTTAGGGACGGGACTCGAGAAGACCCAACAGAATCTTCAAGGAGACGAAGATCTCAGAGTGGAGCGGCTGCTGTTTTCTGAAGCGGTGAGGATGGCCCAAGAGGGCGGGATCACCGACGGCAAATCAATCTGCGCACTCCTGCGCGCACACTACATCCTGGATTCGGGAGAGAGGGCGCCTCGAGACAACGGCTGATCTCGGAGGCGCCAAGATCGACTTACCCAGCAGAGTCAGTAGTTGATCGTCACTCCGATCGTGCCGGGGTGGAATACGTAGACGCACCGATATCCAAAGAGGTAAAGGGCCAGAGCGACTGCGAGACCGGCCGTCAGGCCGGCCAGGATGTCACGGCTGGTGTACCCGCGTTTGTCGTTGCGCTGATGGGAGGTTCCAAGTACAAAAGCCGGCGACATCTGAATCAGGATTTCGAATTTAAGGACCAGTAAATCCCATAAGGTGGTGGGTTGTAAGAGCGCGAGGCCGGCAGCCAGTGCGATCACTGTAACGCTGATCAGAGGGGTTAAATAGTTTAACCGGTGCGAACGCGTGAGTGAGTCGGCGCGTCTTTCAGATCGAGCTATGAAATCTTTCCTGACGATCGATGAGAGCGACAGTAGGCAGGAATCGGCAGTCGACATCACGGCAGCAATCACTGCCATCATCACGACCAGAACCGGGTAATATGCCGCCGGTCTCAGGTCCACTAAGTGGACGAGCACTTTGAAGGTGACCTGGTCGGCTTGCAGGGAGCTCAGATGCGGAAACAGCATGATTCCAACGGCTCCGACGAAGATAACGGAGGTCGTACCGATCAAGGGCAACAGGGCCATTCCGGCTAGCGCTCGCCGCAGAGCGGAGAGTCGGCGCGCCGCGTAAATTCTCTGGATCGCCTGCGGATAGAGCGGTCCGCCCAAACCCAACAGGAGGAAGTTGCTCACCCAAACGGCGCAGATTCGCCAATCGTCAATGACTAGCTTTTCCGGGGCGACCTGCAGAATCCCTTGGACCACGGCTGCCGGACTACCGACCTCGAGGCCGAGTAGGATGACGATTACCAACATTCCGGTGAGCAGGATGGAGCCTTGCAAGACGTCGGTCCACGCCACCGCGCGCATCCCGCCGCGGGTCTCGTAGAACAGAATGAAACCCGCCAGGCCCACCACGCCGAACTCGTAGGGGACCGCGCCATCGGTCACGATGCTCGCGACGTGGCCCATCGCCTTGAGTTGTGCGAGCAAGAAGTTCACCAGGGCGATCGACATCAAGCCGCCGACGGCGAGCACCAGCGCGCGCCGGCTCCGATCCGTCGTGCCAGACCCCGCGCCGAAGCGATGGCGAATC
>JAZFTL010000211.1:0-2200 GCA_036446675.1 Thermoanaerobaculia bacterium | reverse complement strand
GGCCGCGAACGACAGGCTGCGTGTTTGCCTGCTTGCAATAGATGTACAAAACACATTTTGCATACCCGGATTCGAACTGTTCGTCCAAGGCCGTTCAGGAAATGGGGCTGTAGAGGACAATCGCCGACTATGTGAGTTCATCTATCGCAACTTGAACTACATTACAACGATCGCGCCCACCCTCGACACCCACAGTTTTATGCAAATTTTTCACCCGATATTCCTCGTCGACAAACGGGGGGACCATCCTGAGCCCTTTACTCGAGTTTCGACAGCCGATATCGAGAGAGGCATTTGGAAATTCAATCCCGATACATCTAGCTCGCTCGGAATTTCTTCGGAGTATGGTCAACGCCATCTCCGCCACTATGCGCAAGCGCTCGCCGCAGAGGGGCGTTACAACTTAACTATCTGGCCATATCACGCCATGCTTGGTGGAATCGGCCACGCCCTCGTCGCCTCGGTCGAGGAAGCGATTTTTTTTCACGGAGTCGCCCGTTGTACCCAGCCCGAGGTCCGCATGAAGGGGCAGGATCCGCTCACTGAGCACTACTCTGCGCTGCTTCCGGAAGTCCTAGTCGGGCCGGATGACGACTCGATCGCGTCCAAAGATCGAGACTTCATGAACTCCCTCTGGCTCTATGACGCACTGTTCATCGCCGGCCAAGCGAAGAGCCATTGCGTAGCGTCGACGATTGCAGATTTGCTTCATTCCGCCCGGTCGCAAGGCCGGAACCTGGCTTCAAAGGTCTATCTGCTGGAGGACTGCATGTCGCCGGTGGTGCTTCCCGGCGTGGTGGACTTCACTGATCAAGCGAACGATAGGTTCGAAGAATTCTCGAAGGCGGGAATGCATATTGTCTGTTCGACCGACCCCATCTCCGAGTGGCCCGAGTTGGAATTCTAGATCTCCGGGGTTGATTCCGGCGGCGGTTCAAGGCCTTCCAGGTCAAAGACTTCGATCCCTGCGTCGCTCCGACGGTACGAGACGTCCAAACGGCGTAGTTCGGCAGTCTCTGGGTCAAACTGTCGCCGAACCGCCAGGAAACACTTGCACCGAAGCGAACCATCCTCTACCGAGACCTCTTCCGGCATCCCTTCGGCCAAAGAGTCTCGAAGGTCTTGCTCGTCGAGCAGAGCGTAACGCAGCATCTCGCGCACAGACTCGTTAATCTCGATCTTTTCCATGTTCTCGTCGACTCCTTGAAGTAGGCCACGATCGTCCGCCCAAACTGCGACAACGAAGGTTACAACTAATCTTACCTCGGAAACTCAAGTCTTGCCTACTAAAGCCAAGGTGTCATTCGGGCTCTCGCCAATTTGGCGTTGATTTTGAAGCCAGAAACGTTGTAATTCCACGCTTGCAATCGTCGGTTCCTCGAGCCTTTGCATTCGCTTCCGCAGCTTTGTCCAGCGCGGCCTCGAGATCGAGGCCAATCACCTGCAACAACAGCTCTTTGGTCCTAGCAATCGATTCTGAACTGCCGTTCTCCAAGATTCTGGAAGCGAGCCGATGCCCGGTCTCCGCCAGCTCATCTCGAGGACAGACGCGATTCACGAGGCCGATTTCTCGAGCTCGACGGGCGGCAATGAATTCGGGAAACAGCAACAGCTCCCTAAGATCCGTACCACGGACTCGAAGACTTAGAAACGTGGCCACCAGAGCTGCCACAAATCCGATGCGGACTTCGCTATAGAGAAACCTGGCCTCATCTGAGGCGACAACGTAGTCGTGGGCAGTCGCCAAGCCGCAACCACCTGCGACGCAGGCTCCCTGTACCAAGGCCACGGTCAAACACGGCTGTCTAAGCACTGCCTCAAAGAGTTCCCGCAGCAGAGCGGAGTCAGCTCGATTCTGATTCTCTCCGGCGTCCAGCAGACTCGCGAGATGTTTGAGGTCGGCGCCGGCCGAGAAGTGTCTTCCCGCCGCATCGAGAAGCAGTCCACGTACTCCTTGAGATCGTAATGGAGCACTGTAGATCGCGGTCAAGTCCGCGATCATTTGTGGTGAAAGTGCGTTGGCCTGATCGGGAAGGTTCAACGTTACCCACAGTAGATCTCCTTCGGCCCGTACCAGCAGCGTCTCGTAGTTCAGCTGGGCTACAGGAGGCGCTGGAGTCTTGGTAGTCACGGGACTCGGGCCTCGGGTGCGGCCAAGAGCGTCTCAGGCAGATCCACCTCCAAGGTCAACATTCCTTGG
>JAZFTL010000210.1:0-2238 GCA_036446675.1 Thermoanaerobaculia bacterium | reverse complement strand
ACGGAAGAGAGTCCGCTGGAGGGTGACTCAGATGTGGGTCAATCCAGTCGGATCAGGTAATATGCATTCGTTTAAGTAGCGCCGAGAGTCGGGGATGTCTCCGTCGTTGGAATCTTTCCCGGTCGGCATGTGGAACCGGCTTTTTCGCGAAAGAGAGGGTTCCTTATGAACACCCCGCGCATAGCCATCGTTGTCGCGTTGTCGCTGTTGCTGGGCTTGCCGGCCTGTACACACAATGTCACTTTTCACCCGGTCAAGCTACCTGAGGAGAACATTCGCCAGACTGACGAAAGCGTGAAATTTTACATGCGACCTGAACTCGTGGAGGCTTCTCATTCATTCAGGTCTTTCTTGTCCGGCATCGCCAACAAGTGGGTTGTCGACTACGGCGCGCGCGCGCACGAATTCGCCGTCCAATACCTGTCAGCCGCATTCACGGAATTCGAAGAAGTAGCGGAACCCGGGTCGGGTGCAGACGCAAACCTGGAGATCGAACACCTTCACTACACCGTAAGCGGACAAGCCGCTCACGTCACGATGGACGTTACGGCAAAGGACTCGACCGGCAGCGAGCTGATGTCTGAGCACTACCAGACGCGCGGCTGGGCGGGCTCCGGCGTCCTGCTTGCGACCGGCGCCTTTGGCCAGAAGGGAGTCACCCGCTCGTCGACCGATCAAGCTTTCAAGGAGATCTTCCTGAAACTAATCGACGATCTGCGGGCGGCGTTGGGAGCCGACAGCGAGTCGCCCGAGCCCGCCGACTGACCAATTTCTCAGCCCGAGAGATATTTCGCAACTGCCTCCTACTCAGTACTGAGAGGTGTGTCAGAAACGGGATTGAAGCTGCGAAGTTCCGGGTAGCGTGGCGAGTTTAGGTGGGCGGGCCGTTTAGCCGCTACTCTTCTCAGTGAACTCTACCAGACTCAAACTTGCCGCTCGCGCGCTGGCGATGATCTGCGGCTGTCTCTTGCTCGCTCTAACTTTCTGGATCCAGGTCTTTCTTACAGAAACAGGCAGAGGGACCGGCCTCCTGACGACCACCTTCCTATGCCACCTGACGGCCCTCTTCCTATTTGGATTTCCGTGTGGTGTCCTGCTGAACTTCGCCCGAACCGGCCGTCGCGTCTGGCTAGCTGGGCTGGTCGTTCCCGCGCTGGCAATCGTCCAAGACGTTTCGGTACTCGTAGCGCTCCGCATTTCGCCCCACAGCCGGATCAGCCATGCCCTACTTTCCATCTCGGCATCGTGGGCATTGCTGCTCGTTGGTCACCACTTCTTTCGGCGGCGGCCACAGTCACTCTCCGCCTAAAAGGCGCTGAAGCTGATGGATGTTCCCCTGGAAAAATGGACACGGGGTTAGGCGGCACTTAGTCTCTCATACTCCTCCGGAGATTGGTAGTCCAACGTCGAATGCATTCGCGTTCGGTTGTAGAAGCCTTCGATGTAATCGAAGACCGCGAGCCTGGCTTCTTCTCGAGTTTGTAGATCCATGTGGTAGAGCGACTCGGTCTTGATCGTTCGAAAGAAGCTCTCTGCGACCGCGTTGTCTCCACATTTTCCTGGGCGGCTCATGCTGCAACGCATCTTGTATCTCTTGAGCTGGTCTTGATATTGATCGCTGCCGTACTGCGAGCCTCGATCTGAGTGATGGATGAGTCCGGGCTTGGGCCTTCTTGCTGAGTGAGCCAGATGAAGTGCGTCCAAGGCCAGCTCGGTGCGAGGCCGGTTCGAGGTTGCATGGCCGACGACCTTTCGCGAGTAGAGATCGAGGATTACGGCCAGGAACAGCCAGCCTTCTCGTGTTCGGATCTGCGTGATGTCGCCTACCCAGACTCGGTTTGCTGCCTCGACAGCGAACTCCCTGGCCAATAGGTCCGGTGCTGCCTTGCGTTCGGCTCGGACGGTCGCCGTGCGATAGAAGCGTTGCTTCGAACATCCTCGTATTCCCTCTAAACGCATGATCTGCGCCACGCGGTGTCGCCCACAGTGATGTCCCCTTGAGCGCAACTCTCGGTAGATCCGAGGGGATCCATACGCGCGACGATTCGCGCGATGGATCTCGCGAATCTCCTCGGCGAGCTTCTCGTTGGCTTGTTTTCGCTCGCTCGGACCTCGGCGACACCAAGCGTAGAAGCCACTGCGGGAGACCTGAAGCACCTTGCACATCTTGCCTACTCGGAAGGTCTCCCGATGATCCTGGACGAACCGAAACTTCACTTCTGGTCGTCCGCAAAGTAG
>JAZFTL010000209.1:0-3007 GCA_036446675.1 Thermoanaerobaculia bacterium | reverse complement strand
GAGGGTCACGCGGTGGGCCGATGCCGCCGCGTATCGCACTCTGGTCTTTCCTGCCAGCGGGCCCGGCGCTGTCCACTCCGCTAATCGGTGGTCGAGGTCCCCGAGGCCGCGGTCGCAGTCGAAACGGAAGCGGTCGGCTGCTGGTCGTGCTCGACCGAGAGGCAGTCTTCCAGTCCCTGCTACCAGAGATCGAGAGTCGTTTCGTCGTCGCCGATGGTGAGCAGCCCTATCAGCTTGCTGTACTCGACCGAGCGACATCCGAGGTGCTTTTCTCGAACGCTGACATTCCGGCCCAAGATTTTTGGGAAGCCGAACTACAGGTCCCACTCATCTATTCTGGCGAGGATCTCATGGCGCGGTTCGCCGCCCGACGCGCCCGGTTCCAGCGCCCCGATCCGATCACGCCGAATGAGGTCCCTCCAGGCGGTAGGCCGGAAGATGGGCGTTTTTCCCCCAGGGCGATCGTGACTTCGCCGCCAAACTCAGCAGGCTGGATTCTGGCGGCACGCCACGGTGGGGGGTCTCTTGGTGAAGTCGTATCTGGACTGCGAAGGCGCAATCTGGCCATCAGCTTCGGCATCCTCTTGCTGCTATCGGCGGGTATGGGGCTAGCGTTACTCTCCGCGAGACGCGCAGAGCGGCTGGCTCAGCTCCAGATGGAATTTGTAGCCGGCGTCTCTCACGAGCTGCGCACCCCCATCGCCGTGATTCGACAAGCCGCGGATAACCTCGCCGAGGGAATCGTTTCTTCCTCTGAACAGACCCGCGAATACGGCAGACTAATACGTGCAGAGGGCCGACGCCTCACCAACATGGTGGAGCAGACCCTACAATTCGCCTCCTCGCAAGCCGGAAGGCAGCGGTATGCGATCGATTCGTTCTCGCCGACCGAACTCATCGCTGAAGCCGTGGAAGAGGTCCGCCTAGAACTCTCGGAGGCTGGCGTCGATTTGGAGATAGACAACAGCGACAACCTGCCAGCTGTAAAGGGTGATGCAAGCGCCATAGCGCAGTGCGTTCGCAATCTGTTGAGCAACGCCATAAAGTACAGAGGTAAGTCGAAGAAGGTCAGAGTGTCCGCCACGACGGAAAGCCAATTCGTGCGAATCGACGTGAGCGACTCCGGCTTGGGAATCGGTGCCGAAGACTTACCGTACATTTTTGACCCCTTTTATCGGGGACGCCCGGCCCTCAACGCACAGATCCAAGGCAGTGGCTTGGGGCTTAGCTTGGCGAAGGAGGCAGCCGAAGCCGCGGGCGGAAGCTTGGAAGCGACAAGCCATCTCGGCTCCGGGAGCACCTTCACTCTGCGGTTACCCATCTCCGCCGACGACGAGGCGTCCGCCTAATGGAACAAAAAATCCTGATGATCGAAGATGAGCCGGGACTTCGGCTCACCCTAAGTGATCGGCTACGTAGCGAAGGCTACATCGTCGAGACGGCTTCCGACGGGCTCGAAGGGGAAGAGAAGGCACGGGATGGCGAGTTTGACATCATCCTCCTCGACGTTATGCTCCCGGGCAAGGGCGGTTTCGACGTTTGCCGCGATTTGCGGCAGCAGGGTGTAGCCACGCCGATTCTGATGCTGACCGCTCGCGGCCAAACGATCGACAAAGTCCTCGGACTCAAGATCGGGGCCGACGACTACCTCACCAAGCCGTTCGAGACGATGGAGTTGCTCGCACGAGTCGAGGCTCTATTGCGGCGCAGCGCCGCGCCAACGGCGTCCAACGCGGCAACGTATTCGTTCGGCGACGTGAAAGTCGATATCCGGCGAACAGAAGTGCGTAAGGGTGACAACGAGGTTTCGCTCGCGGCAAAAGAGTTTCACCTGCTGAAGTACTTCTTGGAGCACCGCGGCGAAACGCTCTCGCGAGAAGTCCTACTACACGAGGTGTGGGGTTATCAGTCCACGCCGACGACGCGGACCGTCGATGTTCATGTAGCCTGGCTCAGACAAAAGATTGAGGACAACTCGAAGCGCCCGGAGTGGATACTGACCGTGCATGGCATGGGATACAAGTTCGCGGAATGAAAGGCGTTAAGCGGGTTTTACGACCATTTAACGATCTCATAACACCCGAAGTCGGCACATTGCCGTCTTCTATAGTGAGAGTCGCAGTTGAGAGGCGGCCCACAGAATTGAAAGGAGATCAGATCATGACAAGACTCGTAGCAGTCATCGCCTCAGTCGTCTTCGCTGTCACTCTATTTGCTCAAGTCCCAGAGGGTGGCCGTGAAGGTCGGCGCGGTGGGCACAACCTCGACGCGCTGGTGGGGTACCTCGCTCTGACTGAGGAGCAAACGACCGCTCTTCGCGATAACAACAGGGCTCTGCGCGAAGAAGTTCGCACCATCATGCAAGCCGCCCGAGAGGGACGATCAGCGGTTCGCGACGAGTTGAATCAAGAGAATCCGAACCCAACTATCGTTGGTCAGGCTCTCGTTGACGCCAAGGCGACGCGCGAAGCGATCAAGGCGAAACGTGAGGAGTACCGCGTGACTTCGCTGGAGATCTTGAACACTGAACAGCAAATCGCGCTCGAGGCGCTCCAACAAGCGCTCGACCTGGCTCCGACCGCTCGACAGGCAATTGGAGCCAACCTACTTGCGCGTCCAGCGGGCGCCACAGGGTTTGGCGGCTCTGGCGGCCCGCATGTTGAAGGCTTACGCAGTGGACCGCAGCGTCAAAGGCAACGCGGTGGGCTGGGAGGCCCTCGGCGAGGACCTGGACCCGACGGCCAGCAGTAAGCAGCTCGAAAGCTGAACGCAAGAAGGCCCGCAGGCAATCGCCCGCGGGCCTTTTCTTATTTCGACCGTCTAGCGGCGACCGCCCCAGCCGAGCGCGCTGCCCAACGAAGAGGAATGCGGCAACCGCCCCGGTCGAGGAGTCTCTATTCGCTCTCCCCAGAGAGCTGCCCAGGGATGATCGATGAACAGCTGACGGGCTCTGTCCGGACCCCAGCGATAGATTGCGAATTTATAGGCGTCATCCAGAGAAGGTCCT
>JAZFTL010000208.1:0-4756 GCA_036446675.1 Thermoanaerobaculia bacterium | reverse complement strand
TACATAGCCGGCGCTGGTCGGGATGTTCCCAGAGTCGATGCAACACTGATGCGAAGGTTTTCGGAAACGTCTCGGAGCCACCGATGATCAACATCGACACTGAGCGCGTGGGACATTGGGTGAAGCAGGGGGCGAAAATGTCTGCCACGGTCCAGAAACTAGTGCGTCAGCAGTCGGCAGCGTCTGTGTAGAAGTGCCTGTCATTCGACAACAACTTGGCCGTCTAGTGGGGTTGATGGTCGATCGATCTGATGAGGTCGAGGTTGCCGAGTCGGCTGAGGGCAATCGTACGCTTTTCACAATCAAAGTCGCAACTACTGATTTGGGCATGGTGATCGGCAAGCAGGGCCGGACCATCGGCGCTCTGCGCTCATTGGTGGCGTTGCGTGGCGAGCAGCGAGACGAGCGTTATGAGCTCGAAGTCGCAGAAGACTGAGTCCGCCAGGCCCCTTCCAGCCACTGTAACTGTCGGTCGTGTACGGCGTCCTCACGGTGTCTGCGGAGAGCTTCTGGTGGAAGTGACAAGCGATCTTCCAGATAGGTTTCAAGTCGGAAGTTTACTGTTCTTAGTATCGAATGATGGTGACCGTCGGCAGGTTCAGATTGAAACGTCTAGGTCGCATCGTCTAGGAGCAATCATCGGGTTGGACTCCTGCACGTCGCGGGATCACGCTGAACTCTTGCGCGGTTCGATTTTCGAAGTTGAGCGGCGCCGTGTCCCTAATGCCCCGAAAGGATGCTACTACTACTTCGAGCTTGTCGGCTGCGAGTGCCGGGACCTGGGAAAAGGGAAACTCGGTACGGTAACCGACATTCTGGAAGACGGTGGGGGAGTATTGCTGCGAGTTAGAGACGGAGGTCAGGAGGTACTTATTCCATTCGTTGCGAACTTCATCTCAGAGATCGATATCTCTAACGGTATGATAAAGGTTGATTTGCCTGAAGGTCTGATTGAGACATGCACATCAGTGTAATCACAATATTTCCCGAGATATTTTCCGGGTTTCTTTCGACCAGCCTGATCGGCAGTGCGATAGATCGTAATCTCATGAGGGCTTCGATACATAATCTCCGTGACTACACAGGCGACGAACATCGCAGTGTCGACGACGAACCCTTTGGTGGTGGACCCGGAATGGTGATGTCTGCGATTCCTTGGATCTCAGCGGTGAATCAGATAGCGGAATCGAATCCGGGGTGGCGCATCTTGTTGTCGCCGCAAGGGACACGACTTTCAGAAGAGAAGGTTGGTGAATTGGCCACTCGTGGGCATCTTATTCTGCTCTGCGGTCGATACGAAGGATTGGATGAGCGCGTCAGCGATACAGTCGTAGATGAGGAGATATCCATCGGCGACTATGTATTGTCCGGTGGGGAAGTCGCCGCCATGGTGCTGATTGAAACAGTCTCACGACAGATTCCGGGAGTCATCGGTCAGTGGCAGTCGGTTCAGCAGGACAGTTTTCGTTCTGGACTCTTGGACTATCCGCATTACACTCGACCACGGAAAGTCGATACTCTCGAGGTGCCCGATGTGCTGTTATCAGGGGATCACAGAGCGATAGCAGACTGGCGATTTCGAGAGTCTTTGCGAGCGACACTGCGAAAGCGACCAGATCTCATAGCTTCAGTTAAACTTACATCACAGCAACGCCGGATTCTGGGGCAAGTCGAGGCTGAAGAAGGGAGTCCGTTGGAGTTCTCAGAGTCGCCGACAGAGAGTTTGCTTCATCAGAATACCGGAAGATCGTCCCATGAATCAGCGCAAACAGAGAAGACGAGGTTGAGAACATGCACAAGCTTCAAGAGGTAGAGAGTAGTTATCTGCGGGCTGATATCCCCGAGTTTCGCGCCGGAGACACCGTCAAGGTGCACGTTAAGGTCTCTGAGGGCGGTAAGCAAAGAATCCAGATTTTTCAGGGTGTCGTCATTGCCCGGCGCGGCACTGGTACTGGCGAGAGTTTTACCGTACGCAAGATTTCGGGCAGCGTCGGAGTCGAAAGGGTGCTGCCAATCCATTCGCCGATCATCGACAATATCGAGGTGGTGCGTCGAGGCCGGGTGAGAAGGGCTAAGCTCTATTACCTCAGAAACTTACGCGGCAAGGCCGCAAGAATTGAAGAGCGTAGGCAAGATCGTCCACAGAAGAAAGCAGCATCAACCCAAGCCGAATAGAAGGCTGGAATCGCTCCGGTTATCTGGGTGCTAGAGCGGTGGCAATAGAAGATGTTATGGCTGAGCTTCATCGGATCAGCCTCCTGTGCAGGCTGGAAGAGAGGCTGATGGACTGCGGCTTCCCTTACGTGGCGGGAGTCGACGAGGCCGGGCGAGGCTGCCTGGCAGGGCCGGTTGTGGCCGCCGCGGTGATTACCGATCCAAACAGGTGGATACCGGGAGTCGACGACAGTAAGAAGATTCCTGCCAAGCGACGGAAGAGCTTAGCCCGGATGATTAAATCCTCCGCCTTTGCCTATGCTGTTGCCGAGGTCTCTGCCGTTACAATCGATCGAATCAATATCCTGGAAGCGACTCGTCTAGCCATGAATCGTGCTTTAGATTCTCTCCCATTAACTCCAGATTGTGCGATGGTGGACGCTGTCGTCTTGCGCCGACGCAAGTACCCTTGTTATGCCATCGTGCGGGGAGATGCATTGTCCTATTCGGTCTCGTGTGCTTCAATTCTGGCTAAGGAGGCGCGAGATCGAATGATGATCGGGCTCGATCAGAAGTATCCGTGCTACGGATTCGCGAGTCACAAGGGATACGGCGCAGTGCGACATCTGCGCGCCTTGGCCGAGTATGGGCCCTGCCCGATTCATCGCTTGACCTTCAAATCCGTGTTACCTCGCACTTCAGAGGTGCATCATTAATGGTACGTTCACCTCGAGTCCAGCTACAGAAAGCCGAAAAGCTCGTTGGCAAAGGCAAGCTTGAAGCTGCCCTCAAGATCTATGAAAATGTTTTGCAAGAAGAGCAGAACGACTCGGGTACCCTCAACAAGGCAGGTGACCTCTACGTTCGCCTACATCGGATCGATAAGGCGATCGAGCTTTTCAGTCGGACCGCTGGATTCTTCATAGAAGAACAATTTTTCGTCAAGGCGATCGCAATTTACAAGAAAATTCTTCGACTGGACCCGACCCGTTTGGATATTGGAAGGAAGTTAGCCGACATCTACGTCACTCAAGGGCTCGTCAACGACGCCAGGAGTCAGTATGGGGAGGTTGCAGATCAGTATATGAAGCAGGGGGACGTCGAGACGGCGCTGGCAGTGCACCATACAATGGTGGGTGCGCTTCCCTCGGATCCTTCAGTCAGGCTCCGCTATGCTGAACTGCTGGAAGAGCACAACAAGCTGAAAGAGTCGATGTCCCAATATCGACAGCTGGCTCGGGTGTTGCTCAAAGAGGGTGGTACGGACGAGGCGGCTAAGGTGCTGATGCGCGGCGTCGAGGTGGTTCCGGAGAAACTGGAATATATTGAAGAGGCGGCTCGAGATTTGTGGGAGAGTGGCGCAAAAGAGGCTGCGAGATCGTTCTTGACAAGGGCGGCTGAACACAACGCTGGGGCCAAAGACGTGGTTCTCGAGGGCGCTGGGAAGGACTCAGGATCGGGGCAAGCCAGGGCGCTTACCGACAAGAGTGACACGATCGTCGATCCGATCTCTTCGATCGGCTCAGCGACAGCGTCTCAAGATTCGACCGCTGGAGAAGATTCCGACGATCTGGTCTTCGAACTCGACATGACCGACCTGGAGACGGAGTTCTCGGTCGAGGCGCCCACCCTGATTCCCAGTCCCGGGCCGGCGCTCGTGGACGCTGGTTCCAAGTTAGCCGAAATCGTCCAAAAGCCGGCGACGAAACCGGACCCCGATGCTCCGGATCGGGTCTTGAGCGATCGAGAGAAGCGGGTGGCGGAACTGATCAACGAAGCGGATGTTCTTATCCGCTTCGGAATGGATGAAAAGGCAACGGAGAGGCTCGAGTTGGCCCTCCTAGAAGACTCCACTCACCTAGGCACGTACGAGCGACTCATCGATAGCTATTTGAGGCTCAGTCAGATGGACAAAGTGCCATCTCTGGCGAATCGCATGTCCGTTGCTGCAAACGAGAAGGACTCCCCGAAAGACTTTGAGGTTGTGCTTGCCCGTATCCTCGGGGCCGGCTTTAAGTTCGAAGACGGTGAGTTTATCAGTCCTCCGAGCGATAGAGACGAGGTCGGAGAGTCGCGTCGGGATGCCGATAGATCGATAGATGAAGTTGTCAATGAACTTGTGGTGCAGCTTACATCGGAGCAAGAGCCGAGCGGAGATCAGCATACGATCAGCGAAGACCTTTCGGGGGTTACATGGCTTGGGGAAGAATCGCTTGTAGAGGCGGTATCGGCAGAAGTCGACTTGGTGCTTCCCACCGAAGAGGTGGCGACGCCGGTTTCTGAGGCAGAAGTGGATTTGGCGCTTCCCACCGACGATTCAGAAGCCGCGGATATCGACTTGGCTCCGGCCTCGGAACAATCATCCAAGCCCCACTCTGAACTCATCGACATTGCTGAAGAGCTTATGCGGGAACTTGACGACGAGGATAAGCGGCAAGAGTCCAAGGAGCTAAAAGAGATCGAGGAGAAGGATGATCGTCTCGCTGCGACTGTTGCGACCGAGGAGGAGTCTCTCGAAGATATCGTTCGGGGCTTTAGAGAAGGAGTCGATGCGACGCTGTCCCCGGAAGATTATGACACTCATTTCAATCTAGGAATCGCG
>JAZFTL010000207.1:0-2061 GCA_036446675.1 Thermoanaerobaculia bacterium | reverse complement strand
CTCAGCACTTCGTTGCAGCAGAGTTCGCTCGGCGAATGGAGCCTGCGGGGATTTGCCGGAGCCGGTCTGTCGAAATTTCTGGTGATCCTCGGGAGCTATGGCGCCGCCGTCCGAGACCACTATGAAGTTGTCGCTCGTCGCCTGGGGTGTCGTGTTTCGTTCATTCAAGTCGAGGACTGGCAGCGCGGAAATGGGGTGTCGGCACTGGCAGCCGCTCGAGCACTCCAGACCGAACCGTTTGTTCTCAGTATGGCCGATCATCTGTTCTCTCCCGGTTTTGTGACGGAATTCATCGGGAATAAGCCGGCAGCGGGTGAGGTTAGCTTGGCAGTGGACAGCAATGTCGCTCCAGAAGTCGACCTAGACGACCTGACCAAAGTTCGCATTGAAGGGGGCAAAATCACGGCGATCGGTAAAGACCTCGAGCCTTGGGATGCCGGGGACACCGGCCTCTTCTACTGCACAGACGGCCTCAAGAATGGGCTCGAGGTGGCGCAGAATCGGGGGCTCTACTCGTTGTCGGACGGCGTCCGAGAGTGCGCCCTGCAAGGCAGAGTTCGAGCCTTGGAAATAAGCTCCGAACACTCTTGGATGGATGTCGACACTCCCGCCGATCTGGCCGAGGCTGAACGTCGCGGCTTCCCTTGGTTCTCATCGAGTGCTCTTACCTAAGCCTTTTCTGCCGGCTCTGTGGAGAGCCGCCGCCGCACTCGTTACTCCCTCGACGCCGCTACTGGCGCAAGTCGTAGTGATCCGGCGCTGTAACCTGGCGTGCGGCTACTGCAACGAGTATGACGACTTCTCCAAGCCGGTTCCCAGGTCCGAGCTCGAGCGGCGGATCGACCATTTAGCCGAGGCAGGAACCGTTGTGTTGACGTTTACCGGAGGTGAGCCCTTGCTCCATCCGGAGCTCGATGCGCTCATTCGGTATGCGGTGTCCAAAGGGATGGTCTGCACCTCGATCACCAACGGGTATACCCTCACGGAGCGTTGGATTGAGCGGCTCAACGAGGCCGGGCTCACCATTTTGCAGGTCTCGATCGACAATCTCGAACCCAACGAAATGTCCGAGAAGTCATGGAATACGCTAAAGGGGCGTCTCGAGCTCCTGGCCACCCATGCCCGGTTCAAAGTAACCGTCAATGCCGTTTTGGGTTCCTGTAGCTCAGCGGAGACTCGTGAAGTCGTACAGGGCGTCAAAGAACTGGGTTTCTATATGACCATCGGATTGATGCATGACGACAAAGGCCAGCTCAGCCCGGGCCTGCTCGGCGACGAGTTGGCGGCGTTCTATGAAGAGGTCCGCGGCAACAGCCGCAAGAGTCTGGTACATCGGGCTGGTGAGGGCTGGGAAAGGCTGATCATTCGAGATGGGATTGCCGACTGGAAGTGCCGCGCCGGAGCCCGGTATCTCTATGTCGATGAATTCGGCATGGTGTCGTATTGCAGCCAGCGTCGCGGCGAGCCCGGCACGCCGCTGTTGGAGTACACCAAAGCAGATCGTGAGCGCGAATTCTATGTTCGCAAAGGCTGCGAGGAGAGCTGTACGATCTCCTGTGTGCGCCGCGCCTCGGCGTTCGATTCGATGCGGCACCAGACTGCCGCCCACCATAAGACTTCCGACGGGGCGCGCTCAACGTACCTTCATTGATAGTGATATCTACAGGAAGCGATGATCACGGTTTCGTCGGCGACTTTGTAGGTAGGTGGCTGAGGCCCTCGCTTTGAGGACCAGCGCCGCCGCGCCTGGTCATTCCGACCGAGAGGGAGGACTCTGGGGGAAGGGCGGTGAATCATTCGGCGCAGGTTTGGTCGAAGCTTCCCCCGCCCAGAGCCCTTCTATGAAGAACAAAGTCAAGTCGATTTAGCCCCTCGGATACATATATTTATATGGCTAATAAGCCACTTATTTGCTAAAATTTGACTGTGAGCGAGGGGAGCTTTGAATGGGACGATGCTAAGGATCGGGCGAATCAAGCAAAACATGGTCTTTCCTTCTTCCAAGCTCAATATGCCTTCACTGACCCAAATCGAATTATTGCCAAGGATTTGGAGCACAGC
>JAZFTL010000206.1:0-6946 GCA_036446675.1 Thermoanaerobaculia bacterium | reverse complement strand
TTCATTTCCAAGAAAGAGGTTTCGAGTTGGCCCGTCCTCGGATTCATCTGTCGGTGTATGGATACGATTTTCATCGATCGGACAAAAATTCGAGATCTGCCTCGAGTCAGTGCCGAGGTGGAGAGATTCATCAATGCCGGCACCGGAGTGGTGCTCTTTCCCGAGGGAACAAGCTCGCAGGGCGCCAAGGTAGAGAAGTTTCATACTTCTCTACTAAGTGTCCCAGCGCGGCTTGAATTGCCGGTATCGTGGGCGAGCCTGGCGTATGAAACGGTGCCGGAAGACCCGCCTGCCCACCTTGCGGTCTGTTGGTGGGGGAACGTATCTTTCGCCCCGCATTTCATTGAGCTCTGTGGTCTGCGGCGTATCGAGGCGCACCTCCAGTTCGGCGCCGAGCCGGTCTGGGAGGAGAATCGAAAGCGCTTGGCTGATACGCTGTGGCAGGTGATGAGCGCCAACTTCAAGCCGTCGGTACGAGATGAGAGCGGGTCGGCTGTTTTGAGTGATTTCAGGCCGGTTACGTCTCGATCAGAGTAGCACTACCTATTCACAGTTGACCCTATCTCTGTAGCTAAATCGAATGTCGAATGCGGTTCGGATCGGCACGTCTGCCGGTCGGCTATCTGATGCTATTGGTGCTGTCTCACTTCTGGGGAAACCTAGGTGAGTCGGAAGAGTAGTCGGCACTTCTTCCCGCCGTAGTTACTGAAATCGACCCAGGTGAGGAGAAAGATTCAAGAGCGTTTCTGGCGTATGTCGATCTTCTTGACGACAAGTCGATGAGTTAGATAATTCGAGGGGGAATCTGCAACGACTGTGAGCTGTTAACGTAGATGTATCACAAAGCTGAGGACTTCAGAGAATGATGGCTAAACGAACGGGAAAAAAGACTGCCGGCGCTCTCGCTGGCATAGCTGCTTTACTGGTAGTGGGGCTAATTTCGGCCTCGGCAGCAGCGTCAACCGGTCAAGTCATAAAACTTGCGACACTTGTGCCGGATCGATCTGTCTGGGGAAATCCGCTCCGCGATATGGGGGCGGCATGGAAAGAGCAGACCGCGGGTCGCGTCTCTTTGCGAATTTACCCTGACGGAATTGCCGGTGACGATATCGCTATGGTGCGCAAGATGCGCATCGGCCAGCTTCACGCGGCGACCATGACAATCGCGGGATTGACCGAAATCGATCCGGCGTTTTCAGTTTTTGCCATTCCACTGTTTTTCTCTACTGATGATGAGCTGCTTCATGTTCTAAGAAAACTCGAGCCGGAACTGCGACGGCGTCTTGAAGACAAGGGTTTTGTGTTGTTGCATTGGGGCCATGGCGGCTGGCTACATCTCTTTTCGACCAAGAAGGTGAAGACTGTAGACGACTTCAAGACCGTGAAGTTCTTCGTTTGGGCGGGGGATGACCGCATGGTCCGGTGGTGGAAGGACAGCGGTTTCCGGCCCGTAGCATTGGCGTTCACCGATATCATGCCAAGCTTGCAAACCGGAGTCATTGAAGCATTGCCATCAACCCCATTGGCTGCCCTGTCGCTACAGTGGTTCAACTCGGCGCCAAACATGTTGGATCTTAGACTGGCACCGCTAGTCGGTGCGACGGTAATGACCTCTAGAGCCTGGAAGAAGATCTCGAGTGCCGATCAGAGGATCGTTCTCAATACGGCGCGCAAGGCTGAAGTGAAGCTCTTCAACGACATTCCGCCAAAGGACCTAGTCGCTCTGTCCGAAATGCAAAAACGTGGACTCGCAGTAACGGTAGTCACCGGCACTCCGATGGAGTCCGGCTGGAGAGATCTGGCGTTGCGCTTTGCCGAAAGAATGCGCCACTCGGTAGTGCCGCCAGAGATTCTGGATGCGGCTCTGCGCGAGCGAGAGGCTTATAGGAATCAGCTCGCCACGCCGCCCCAGTCCTAGGAGTCGACTTTAGCGAAGCTGTCTCCCTACCAAGTCGGATCGTAGCCCGAGGCAACAAAGTTGGAATTCGGGCCACCAACGTGGACCCGCTTAGTGGGTCCATGTGCGTCCACGAAGTCACCGGCGACATGGGACCAGCTCAGAACCGAGCCCACCAGGTTCAAAACCTCAAAACCCTCTTCATGCAGTTTCTTCGCATAGAGGCCACTGCGATGGCCAATGGAGCAGTAGGTGACAACGGTGACGTTCTCATACTGGGCACGGTTTTGCTCGAATTCAGTAGATGAGATCGCTCCTTTGATCATGGACACGGCGCGCTCAGCCGGGCTGCGCACGTCTACTACTACCAGCTCGTCTTGCTCGAGTCGTTCTTTGAGTTCGTAGGCGGAGATCTCCTGAACCTCAGGAAAGAGCCGCTTGGAGCGAGAGTAGCCTCGAGCGATCATCTGTTGTTTCGCATCGTCGGAAAGATTCTGCACGTCTACCTCCTTGAAATCGGCGCACCCCGTAGCAATAGCCAGAAAAGACAGCACGATCCCTGTGATCAGTATTGGTGACAAGCGTACTCGCTTCTCATTGGTGGGCGTCGAGAGAGTTGGGCTTAGGCCGAGCTAGCGTAGGCACCTGGAAAGACCTGCTTGGATTCACTCTCCTGAACCAGCTCAATCTTGGCCGCGCAAACCTTGTACTCTCCCGTTCCAGTGACTTTGTCGCCGGCGTCGGTGGTCAGATAGTTGGTGCGAGCCTCGGGAAAGTGAAAAGGCATCCAGATAGCATGCCGGCGGACTTGTCGACTGATCATAGCTCGACAGCGCACCCGTCCCCGGCGGCTGACGACGTCGACCAGCTGGCCGTCTTCGATGCCTAGACGATAAGCATCTCCCGGATGGACTTCGACGAAAGCTTCGGGTTGTTTGTCGCTGAGTCCGACAGAGCGACGCGTTTGAGTCGCCGCGTTATAGTGATACAGAGTTCTGCCAGTGGACAGCACGAGTGGGTAGTCGGCGTCCGACTGCTCGAACGGCGGGCTGTATTCAACCGCTTGAAAGAGTCCCTTGCCGCGCAGCACTCCGCCTTTGTGCAGGTACTCGGAGCTCGGAGCATCGGCACTCTCCACCGGCCATTGTAAGCCGCCTTCGCGTTCTATGCGATCGTACGAGATACCTGCGAACTTCGGGGCCAATGAGGCCAGCTCAGCGTAGATCTCTCCGGGGTGCTTGTAGGCAGGCTGCTCGAGACCGGCGCGACGCATCAAGTCGAGAAGGATTTCCCAGTCCGCCCGCGCTTGGCCCGGTGGATCCACGGCCTTCCGAATGCGCTGAACTCGCCGATCCGAGTTGGCGAAGACACCGTCCTTTTCGGCGAAGCAGGCTGCTGGGAGAATGACGTCGGCGTATCTGCAACTCTCATTCAAGAAGATATCTTGAACCACGACGAATTCGAGTCCGTTCATTGCGACTTCGACCCTTTCGACATTGGGTTCTGAGATGACGATGTCTTCACCCATCAGGAACAGCCCGCGGAGGCGCTTGTCGGTCATCGCCTTCATCATCTCGTTCAAGTTGAGCCCGGTCGTGTCACTCTGTTTTACTCCCCAGGCTGCAGTGAACTTGTCTCGAATGTCCTGATCCTCAGCCCACTGATAGCCGGGATAGAAGACCGGAGTCGCGCCGGCATCGTTGGCCCCCTGCACGTTGTTCTGGCCACGAAGAGGGTTCAGGCCGGCTGATCGAATACCTAAATGACCGGTCATCAATACCAGGTTGGAAAGAGCGTAGACGTTATCCGTACCGCACGTATGCTCGGTGATTCCCAAGGTGTAGTAAATGCCCGCTTTTCTGGTTCCGGCATAGGCTCTGGCGACCTCGCGAATCATCTCGGCCGGAACTCCGGTCACCTTCTCGGCCTCTTCGGGTGGATAGCGGAGCACGGTTTCGCGGACCGCCTCGAAATTCTCGGTGTTCGCTTCGAGCCACTCTCTGTCTTCGAGTCCTTCAGTCACGATGACGTGAGCCATCGCATTGAGTAACCAGACGTCGGAGCCCGGTTTGAGCTGCAGATGCCAGTCGGCGAGTTCGGTAAGCCGGATGGCGCGTGGATCTGCCACCGCCAGCTTGGCGCCGCGGCGAACCGCGCGCTTCATCTCCATCGCGATGATGGGATGGGCCTCCGTGGTGTTCGATCCGATGACGAATAGAAAGTCAGCGTCCCGAATTTCGGGGATCGAATTGGTCATCGCGCCTGCTCCGTAGGTGGTCACCAGACCGGCGACCGTGGGAGCGTGTCACGTCGCCGCGCATTGATGGACGTTGTGTGTCCCAAAGGCTGCGCGAGCCATTTTTTGCACGAGATAGTTCTCTTCGATGGTGCATCGGCTGGAGCTGATAAACGCGAGCGCATCGCTGCCGTGTCGGTCGCGTATCTTTTGTAGGCCCGCGACGGCGTAGTCGAGCGCTTCGTCCCAACTCGCTTCGCGAAACTCGCCGCTGTCGGTGCGAATCAACGGAACTGTCAGTCGATCGGGGTGCTGGATGAAGTCGTTGGCAAAGCGACCTTTGACGCACAGGTTCCCGTCGTTGACAGTAGTCCCTGGCGGCGGGCTGGTGACCTTGATTACCTGGTTGGTCTCGCGGTCGATATTTAGATCGATTTGGCAACCGACGCCGCAAAAATTGCAGGTGGTGCGGACTTTTTCGAGTGTGTTTTCGGGTTTTCCCCAGTCGAGCGCCGCAATCTCGGTCATGGCGCCGGTGGGGCAGACATCGATACAGCCGCCACACAGCTCGCAGGTGGTGTCGGTCAACGATCTCTCGTCGACCGTCGAAATCGTAGTGTAAGCACCACGGCCGGCCAGAGTGATGGCGCTTACCGCCTCGACCTCCTCGCAGTATCTTGTGCACAGGGAACAGGCGATACAGCGATCTGCTCGAAATGTAATGAATTTGTTGGTGTCTAGAGGGCGCCCTTGACGCGGCGACTCAACCGCGGTCCACTCCCCAGCAGTGCCGTACTGATCGGCGAGTTGAAACAGCTTTGAAGGGGTCACGTCTTCCGCTTCGTGTCGATCTTGGATTGTGTCGGCAAGGTGCAGAGAGAGAATAAACCGGTGATTGCGCTCGACTCTGGAAGTCTGGGTTCGCACCACCATCCCGGGAGCGGTTTGCGCCGCACACGCCGGCTGCATCAGCCGCGCTCCTTCCACTTCCACCAGACACATCCGGCAGGCGCCGGCAGGAGTCAACCGTTCGTCGTAGCAGATGGTGGGAATTTCGATCCCGGCGCGTTCGGCTGCTTTTAGGATGGTCTCGTCTTCGAGGAAGCTGAGCTCATTCCCGTCAACGATCACGAACTTGCTTTCACTCATCGATGGCTCCTTGCTGCCTCCTTGAACATTTTACGCAATGTCTGAATGCCGCGGCAATCCGAATTCGTCCGGGAAATATTTCATTGCGCTCGAGAGAGGATACCAGGCGGCCTGACCCAATCCGCAAATGCTTGCCTCGCCCATTCCCCAGGCGACCTCTTCAATATTGGCGAAGGCCTTGCGCAACCCCTTATCTTGGCGGTATCGATCGAGAGTCTGACGTAGGATCTGGGTTCCAATGCGGCAGGGGGCGCACTGTCCGCAAGACTCCTCCTCGAAAAACATGGCCTGAATCAAGGCCGCCTCTACCATGTCGGTGGTGTCATTCAGCACCACGACTCCGGCTGACCCAAGCATACTTCCGGCCTCTTGCAGTGCCTTGAAATCCATTCGCACGTCGATCATTGAGGCCGGTAGAAATCCGCTCGAGGCGCCGCCCGGGGAAAAAGCCTTGAGGTCACCTTGGACGCCACCCGCGAGATCCAAGAGTTCACGCATGGTAATACCCAGTGGCGCCTCATAGACGCCGGGGCGCTCGACGTGTCCCGACAGGCAGTACAGCTTGGAGCCGGGTTGGGTTTTTCCAGACTCTCTGAACCACTCGCCACCTCGGTTCAGAATACTCGGCATGCAGGCGATCGTCTCGACGTTCTGGATCAGGGTGGGCTTGCCTCTAAATCCCTTTTCAACCGGATAGGGTGGGCGCAACCGAGGCATCCCTCTCCTGCCTTCCAGGGCCTCCAAGAGCGCCGTCTCCTCGCCGCAAATGTAGGCACCATGACCGTCGACGAAATGCCAGTTGACGTTGGAATCGAGGTGCCCGGCTTGTTTGGCCTCGTCCAAGGCGAGCATCAGAGCGGTCTTGACTTGACCGAATTCGCCCCGGACGTAGGCGTAGATATTGCCGGCCTCGAGGCAGCGGGCAGCGATCGCCAGGCCCTCGATAACCAGGTGTGGACGCCGCAGAATGACCTCTCGGTCTTTGAAGGTTCCCGGTTCTCCCTCGTCGGCATTGAGCACCACATAGCGCTCCCTTACGGCTTGACCGCGGACCGCATTCCACTTGATATGGGCGGGAAAGCCGGCGCCCCCTCGTCCCGTAATACCCGAGGTTTCGAGCTCTCCTAGAGCCCAGTCGGCGCCCCTGTCGCGAACCGATTTCAAGGCTGTATAGTCATTGGGGTCCTCGGCTACCAAGTCGATCGCAAAACCGGGCTGGCTGGGGGAGAAGTGGGTGTCGTCGAGAGGAGACTCGTTGGCCGGGTCCCAGGAGGCCGGCGCCATGTCGCATCGACCCAGACAGGACACGTAAGAAGCGGTGGTGTCGCCGGCTTCGAGCTCGGACATAAGGTCGTCACAACCGGCCAGTTTGCAGGAGAGGCCCTGACAGACCCGTACTCCGGCGTCGGGCTGCGCCAAGAGGTGGTAGAAAGTCGCAACCCCGTAGATGTCGGCTTCGGGCACTCCGGTCTGGCGGTGTACCTCGGTCGAAACTCCAGGCCTCAGTCCGCCTTCCTTCTCGAGGCGCTCGAGAACCTCCTCTGGCTTGGCTTTCTTAGGGAGCATAAGGGGTCTTTAGACGAGATCTTCGTGCAGGGCACGATTTCCTGCAGGAAGCCTTGCGCACAGATTACCATAGGACGACAGCACATCCATCAGTAGAG
>JAZFTL010000205.1:0-3407 GCA_036446675.1 Thermoanaerobaculia bacterium | reverse complement strand
AACCGGGCGATCGAGATACTGGGGGGCGAGATGGGCTCTAAGTCTCCAGTCCACCCGAACGACCATGTCAACTCCGGACAGTCCTCCAACGATGTGATTCCTACGGCCATTCATCTGGCCGCTTTCGGTGCACTCGTTGAAGATTTGGAACCGGCTCTCGAGTTTCTCGCCACCGAGTTGGAAGCGAAAGCTCTCGAGTTCGACGCTGTCGTCAAGATCGGCAGGACCCATTTGCAAGATGCCGTACCCGTGCGGCTGGGCCAGGAATTCTCTGGATATGCCCAGCAGATTCGCAACGGTCTGGCTCGACTTGATTCGGTCAAACCTCGACTCGCCGAACTGGCCTTGGGTGGCACCGCCGTGGGAACGGGGTTGAACGCACCGCCGGGATTCGCCGATAAAGTCATCGAGCGTCTTGCGGAGCGTACCGGACATCCGTTTGTGCCTGCACCGAATAAGTTCGAAGCACTGGCCGCCAAGGATGCGGTGGTTGAGACTTCTGGAATGCTGAAGACAGTTGCTGTGTCCCTAACTAAGATCGCCAACGATATTCGCTGGCTCGGTTCCGGCCCCCGTTGTGGGATTGGGGAGATCAGCCTCCCGAGTTTGCAGCCCGGGAGCTCGATTATGCCAGGCAAGGTCAATCCGGTGATTCCGGAGTCTGTCCTGATGGTGGCGGCTCAAGTACAGGGAAATGATGTTGCCATAAATATCGGCGGACTATCTGGAGTTTTCGAACTGAACGTGATGATGCCGATTATGGCTCATAACCTATTGCAGTCGATCGGAATTCTCGCGGCAGCTTCGCGCCTGCTGGCCGAGCTTACGGTGAAGGGTCTCGTGGCGAACCAGGATCGGGCCCGGCAGATGGTCGAGAAGTCGCTGGCGATGGTGACCTCTTTGGCGCCGAGAATTGGCTACGACGAAGCAGCTGAGATCGCCAAAGAGGCATTCAGCACAGGCCGGACGGTGCGCGAAATCGCTCGTGAACGGAAGGTCCTGTCAGATGAAGAACTGGACCGGGCCCTCGACGCCTACGCGCAAACGGAGGGAGGAGTGCAGCACGATTGATCGCACCCGGGCGGGAGCCTACCGATACGAGGCGAGCGCTTCCTCTTCATCATCGAAGACATCGAACACGGTGATCAGTTGGGTGATGCCCAGCACATCTTGAATACTCGATGGGAGGTTGAGGAGCTTGAGCTTGCCGCCCCGATTTGTGACCGAGGTGTAGGCGCAGATCAATTCGCCCATTCCGGATGAATCGATGCGCGTGGCCTTTTTGAGGTTGATGAGAATGTTCTTGGAGCCGGCTTTAAGAGCTTCTTGCACGGCGTCTCGAAGAGCGATATCACCCTTGCCGATCGTGATCTTGCCTTTGGGTTCGATAATGCTGACTCCCTCTCGCTGGCGCGCGGTTAGTTTCACGTTCAATCTCCTTTAGCCTGATCATGTTGGGCACTGCAAGTCCGGCGACGAAGTGGCAGTGCGTAATGTAACGAACATTCCCTGGTTAGGATGATAGTCGAATTTGACTTCGTCCATGAGATTGTTCATTAAGAGAATACCTCGACCGGATGGCTTCAACAGATTCTCGGGTGCCAAGGGATCGGGAACCTCCTGCGGATCGAAGCCATCTCCTTCGTCGGTAACTCGAATCGCAATGCCTCCAGCTAGAGGCCAGAGCTCGACGGTGACCCGTTTCTCTTTGTCGAGCTGATTCCCATGCTGCACAGCATTGGCCACAGCTTCTCTTACGGCGAGCCCCACTTTGAAGTTCTCCTCTGAGGTTAAACCAAACCTCTCGAAAGCGGCTTCCAAGATCGCTTCGACGAGATCCACGTTCTCCAGGTTACTGGCTATCGCCAATCGAAACTCGGGTAACGTGGAGGTCATCGCAATAAGTTTATCAGCCTCTGGCGCAGCGATCAGTAGATATAGAGTAACCCCATGCCGCACGATCGAGTGAGAGATGGTGTTCGCCGCATTCTGCACTGCGATATGGACTGCTTCTACGCAGCGGTGCACATGCGAGATGACCCTCAGCTGAAGGGGAAGCCCGTGGTGATCGGTGGTCGCCCGGAAGGGCGGGGTGTCGTTGCCGCCGCGAGCTACGAGTCGCGCACCTACGGCATCCGATCTGCGATGCCGACCTCTCGAGCCCTGCGGCTGTGCCCCGGCCTGGTAGTCATCGCACCGGATTTTTCGCGCTATCGGGAGGAGTCGGGGAAAATATTCGAGATCTTCCGTGAGTACACGCCAATCGTTCAGGTGGTGTCGATCGATGAGGCCTACCTCGACGTGGGCAGTCATCTGGGCGCCTGGGGGAGTGCGACAGCGATCGCGCTTGAGATCAAACGTAGGATTCTGAAGGAGAGAGACTTGACCGTGAGTATCGGGGTCGGACCGAATCGACTGGTCGCGAAGATAGCCTCGGACTTCGACAAACCGGATGGATTGACGGTGATCTCGCCAAAGAGAGTGCAGAGGTTTCTCGACCCTCTCGCGGTGCGCAGTCTGCCGGGGGTAGGACCGGCAACAGCGGACCGGTTGGAAAAACTGAGCATCAAAACGATCCGCCAGTTGCGACGGGTGGAGAGAGCTGAGCTCGTGGCGGTCTTCGGGCGCCACGGTGTAAACCTGTACAGGTATTCGAGAGGAGAGGATGATCGGGAGGTTCGGGTTCACCGACAGCGCAAGAGCTTGAGCAGTGAGAACACCTACCCAAAAGACCTCGAGAGCCTCGAGCAGATGGATCGGGAACTCGATACGCTGGCAGCAGGAGTGGCGCGGGGTCTGAAGAAGAGAGGTCTCGCGACGCGCACGATATCGGCGAAGGTTAGATTCTCGGACTTTACGACGGTGACACGGGCGCAGACCCTAGAGAATCCGACCACCGATCCAGCCGTGATTTCAAGGGTGGCGATGCAGCTACTGCGTCGCACCAAGGCAGGGGAGCTCAAGGTCCGGTTGCTGGGCGTAGGCGCCTCGAAGCTGACCTCGGAGGCAGCCGAGCAGCTTGCTCTCTTTAGAGCGGAAACCTGATTCCGGTTACCCTGCTACGCGGTGAGTTCGAGACGACTTGCTTGGTAGGCTCGACGTCTCGGTTTTTCACGAGGGTTGGTCAGGAAGCTGAACATATTTCCATTTAGCGACGTGTAGGTCTTGTTGGTAGCTTGCCACTCCACATTTGGATTCGTCGCCACCAGCTTTTCGTATAGCTCCAAATTCTGCGAAGGTGTTTGGGCTTTTGCTTTGCTCATTGTTTTCTGGATCGGTCTCGAAGAGCCCTTCGTCTATTGAGTGAAGAAGTCAAACACAGATCCAAGCGTTGAAGTTGAGCCTTTGTAGAATTCCGTATAGGCGCATCGTTGGCAAGTTACAGCTGCATATTTGCTGGCTTGCAC
>JAZFTL010000204.1:0-4933 GCA_036446675.1 Thermoanaerobaculia bacterium | reverse complement strand
GACATTGGAAAACTGCTTGATTTGCTGCAGAAGCTGGTCGATCGGGGGAATACCGTAGTGGTTATTGAGCACAATATGGAAGTGATAAAAGTCGCCGACTGGGTGCTCGATTTAGGCCCCGAGGGTGGCGATCAGGGCGGGTATCTGGTAGCCGCGGGCACTCCGGAAGAGGTCGCTCAAGTGAAAGAAAGTTACACCGGGCAGTATCTAAAGAAGATTCTATCTGCGGCGCCCTGAGCTCCGTTTGTCGACTCAGGCAGCTTCGCCGAGGATCGAATCGATACAATAGGGCTCGACATGAAGAACGTCACAGCGTCATTCGCTGAAAAACGGCGCATTCTGCAGCTCGAGACTCTCTATGATCTGGCCGTCGTTCTGCACGCTAATCGTCCTGAAAAGGAACTTGTCGACGATCTTTTGCAAAGGATCTGCTCGGTGCTCGATCCGGCCGCGGCAGTTGCGGTAACTCGCGATGACATCGGATCGTCGCGAGCCGTGGCGAGCGTGGGCTGGGGAACGGCTCCTCCCGAAGGCGCCTCACTTCTAGAAGCCGGCGTCTGGAGGGAGCTACTGATGTCGGGCCAATCTCTGGTGCAGAAGGCCGGTGTCTTGGCCGGGCGGGCATTCGGGGAGATGCTGGTCACTCCGCTGGGAAGCCGCGGGATCTTCCTCGGATACATTGCTCTCCTCGACAAAGAGCAGCGGGGTGGGTCGACGGAGGGTTTCACCGCCGAGGACCGGAGATTCTTAGAATCTGTGGCGGCCTTGGGGGGAGTTGCGTTGGAGAGTGTGCGTCAAATGGAGGATCTAGTCGTACAGAGTGAACGTCTGCAAGAGGAGAACAAAGCGCTCAAGGGGTCCTTGGCTTCGCGACTCGCCGGTCAACGTGTCGTGGCTCAGTCTGAAGGAATGCGGCAAGTGTTAGAACGAGTTGAGCGCGTTGCACCACGGAATGTAAGTGTCGTAATCCGCGGTGAGAGCGGTACCGGCAAGGAATTGATCGCGAAACTGTTGCACCTCATGTCAGGACGGCCGGGAGCGCTCGTAGCGGTGAATTGCGGAGCTATCCCCGAATCGCTTCTCGAGAGCGAGCTGTTTGGGATTGAGAGCGGAGTTGCTACCGGGGTTACGGCCCGTCGAGGAAAGTTGGAGTTGGCGGATGGTGGCACTCTTTTCTTAGACGAAATCGGAGACATGGAGCCCGCTCTTCAGGTGAAATTGCTGCGCGCCCTGCAGGAGCGCGAGATCGTGAAGGTCGGAGGGAGTCAGACGATCTCAGTTGACGTTCGTTTGGTAACCGCCACACATCGAGATCTCGAGTCCTTGGTTTCGGATGGCCTGTTCAGAGAAGACTTGTACTATCGGCTGAAGGGGGTCGAGATTAGGTTGCCCCCCCTGCGCGAGCGTCGCCAGGATATTCCCCACTTCATTCGCACTTTCACTGAAGACTTCTGTCAGCGGGAAAAAATCGAAGCTCCTCATTTCGACGCTGAGGCCATAGGACTTCTCATGAAGCAGAGTTTTCCAGGGAACGTGAGGGAACTCCAGAATCTGGTAGAGGCGAGCGTCTCTTTGGCCGACAGAGTGGTCGACGCACAGTTGATCGGTTCACTCCTGGGTCCCCAAGATGAACCGTTAGGGCCTGAGGCTCTCGATCTGAAAACCGTAGAGCGCCGCCATATCGCGCGCGTCCTGAAGATCGCTGCAGGCAACAAGAGTCGAGCCGCCAAGATTCTGGGCCTCGACCGTCGGACCCTCCATCGCAAAGGGTTCTAATTCCGGCACTTTGATCGCCGTATCGGTGCCACACGGCTGCTGCCCACACCTTCATGGAGTCGTGTTCGCTACGCAATGGAGCCCGCTTCCGGGTTCGATGCCTGACTTGGCTCGCCTCGCGCAATTCTTCAGCTGCGGAGGCCATGGCCCTCCCCCATGTCTTGGAATCTCTTTGCTATGCTGCTGCCCAGGATGAAACCAACGCCCTATCTGTGAAACCTGCCTAAGGCCTCCAGATTCCCGATCGACTTTGGTAGCATCCATTGGAGGCAGGTTGAGATGATTGCTTTTGCCTCGCTGTTCATAGGTCTAATCCTCGGCATCCATCCCGTAACCCTCTTAGTGGGTGACTCCATCGCGTATGTCGAGGTAGTTCTGAACGATCAAAGCGTCGACTATCTGAGGAGTGAACCATGGAGCCTGAATCTTGACTTTGGGCCCGAGCTGAGACCTCACAGGTTGGTCGCAATCGGCTACGGTGCCGATCGCAGGGAGGTCGCACGCGTACAGCAGTGGGTCAATCTGCCGCGGCAGCCGGCGGAGACCGCTCTCGTCGTCGAAAGCGGCGACGATGGACGTGGCGCAACGGTGCGATTGTCGTGGAATAGTGTCGTCGGGGAGCAGCCGAAGTCGGTTGCCGTAACATTTGACGGACACCCTCTTGAGGTGACCGATCCCTTGTCTATCGACCTACCCGATCACGATCCGGAGGTCCTGCATTTCATTCGAGCCGAACTCGATTTTTCAGACACAGTGAGCTCGCTGCAAGAGATCACTTTCGGCGGCGCTTTCGCCGATCAGACCAACTTTGAGCTCACAGCCGTGCCATATCTCTTGGACGACGGCGTGAAGCACCTCATTCCGCAAGGCCTCAGGGGTGTATCTCGCAGAAATATTCAGCCGCTGTCAGTCGTAGCAGTTGAAAAGGGCCCTGCAGAGATCCTAATCGTATTGGATGAGGGGGCCAAAGAAGCGCTGCGTCAAGTCGGACGGATCAATTCTCAAGATCTCAAAAACCTGATTCAACAAGAAGCAGCTAGGAAGGAACAGGCCGGCGTCGGGCGAGTCAATCTCCAAGACCCTGAGAGGAATTTTCGAATCGTCACTGGGCGTGATATCGCTCGCAGATCTTTGCGGAAGAGGATGCAGCTCAGCGCTGATATGCGACTTCGATTTCTCTGGCCGTTCGCTGAGCAACAGGTGCGAGTCACCTCAAAGATGGATATCTTTCCACCGTCTAGAGAGTTCACAGGCGAGGATGGTGGTTTCTACTGGGTGTTGATGCAAGCTCGACCGACCACACAGACAGCAGGTCCTCAGGGGCTCGCCGACGCCGTGGCCGCTGGCTCGGTGTTGGTAGCCCGACGCAAGCGGCGTCGGGCGATAGTCCTAATTCTGGGAGAGCAGCCACAGGACGCCAGTGATCTCACACCATCCCAAGTCCAAAGATTCCTGACAACCCTGCGGGTGCCCCTCTTCGTCTGGTCGACCGGAAGTAGCGAGGATCTCTTTGCGAGGGAATGGAGATCCGTAACTGAGATCTCTTCCCTCAGCGAACTGGACCGGGCGGTGAAACAAATGTACCAGCAACTGGAGCGCCAGCGAATCGTTTGGATCGGCGGACTACATCTGCCTCAGGACATCGAACTCAGTTCTGCCGACCCCGTATTCTCGCTGGCCCCGTGACCGGATGTGGTCTGCAATCATGCAACATCCGACACACAGATATCCCCTACCCCTATGCCTCATCGGCCAGCTCTGGCTAAGCAGTTTGTACCCTCCTGTTCTGTTGTCCCAAGAAGTACCGGACGACAAGAGTGCTAAGCCTCTGGGAGCTGCCTCCAGTCTGGCCGAATCTTTGCAGCCAAGAGCTACGGTATGGCTGGCTCGTGGAGTACGTCTCCAGAGAGCTGCGGAGACGGGAGCGGTGACAGTTGCGATGATCGACTCCGAAATCGAGGTGCCGGTGCTGCGCCGTGAAGGGGAATGGATGCAGATTCGCTACGGATCGATTAAAGGCTGGGTGAATCCGTTGGCCCAAATGAACTCAGCACTTACCCCAAGAGAGGAATCAAGCCCGGACCCGCGACGACTCAAGCGAGCTCTCGAGCTTTTCGCGATTCCGGTTTCGGTCCGGCCCCTAGGGCCCTTCGACCTCTACACCGATATTCAAGACGAGAAGCTGTTGCGTCGTTTGGCAGGGGTTGCAACCCATCTTTCAGCGGCGTTCTCCAGTCGTTTTGGGATCGACCCCGGCGTTGAAGCTGATGAAGCCGTCATCATCTTCGCCAAGCAGGCGGACTATCGCGCCTTCGAATCCGACGACGCTCGCCTCGAAGCGTTGGGCAGCCATGGACACGCCGGAGGCGGCATTGCGTCACTCTACGCAGATCAGCACAGTGTGGAGGAGATCGTGGCGCTACTTGTTCATGAGCTGGTCCATCTCTTCAATCGCCGGGTATTTGCCTCCCCTCCCCCGCCCTGGCTCGAGGAGGGAATGGCCACGGATCTTGCCTACTGCCAAATCGATCGAGACGGCAGAATCGAGCTAGGGAGCCTCAGGGGAAAGAGTAAGGTCATCGATCAACCACTGGCCATGGCCGGTGGTTGGAAGAAGGTCCACAAGGAGATCCGGTTGGCGGGGCCCAAGGCGGCCTTTAGTCTTCTCAAGCAAAGTCTGGAGCGGCAGGAGCCGGTGCGACTGGAGAGTCTGGCGAGGTTGACTTGGGATGGTTTCGTGGACCCTGTAGACCGTCCAATGCGCTATGTCGTAAGCGCTTTCCTGGTCCGTTACTTCCTTGACCGGCACAACAGTCAAATCGAACAGAGATTCAAACAGTATCTGCGATCACTCTCTACGTCAGAGGCTCTAGAATCTTCGGAGATACTGCGATACCTGGAGAGCGACTGGCAGGAAGTTGAACAGGGCTTCGGCGCCTGGATCGCCCGGCACAGACTCGCGCTCTAGATACATTCCAGAGAGTTCCGCCGGACGGCCCGAGCGTTGCTGACCAGAGCAAGCAGCGCCAGGAGGAGGAATGCTCCCTGAATCATTCGATTTCGACTGGGATCAACTAAATGGGGGCTGAGAGCCAGATGTCGGGGGGGTGCTCTTGGTGGCGAGGATATTTTTGATCGTCATGATGGGCGGAGAGTA
>JAZFTL010000203.1:0-3533 GCA_036446675.1 Thermoanaerobaculia bacterium | reverse complement strand
CATAGAAACTCTGCGGTTGTGGTGAGAATCAGGCTTGATCCCGCACCAATACCAAGCGGATCTGGAAACTCCCAGTTGCCCGAGAAAATCTTCATGAGCTTGCCATAGCCGTGTACCAACATCAGACTCGAGACAGCCAGGCGGAGAACCAAGAGCCCTACATCCTTATCGCGGACGATTCGGTCAAAGAATCTAGCCACCCATACTCTCCGATTGGGTGGACCTCCCGGAGCCTTCGATGGATGGATTCGCCACTGACATGAATTGGTGAGAGGCGATCGATAGCAGGCAGTAGACCGCGAAGTAGTAGAAGCCTATTTCGAGCTTCGCGTCGAGATTCGAATTGGCTTTGGCAGCCAGGAACGCGACGAACACCCCCACGACGAAAACGTCCGCCATCGACCATTTGCTGATTGCGCCGACGAACTTGAAGATCCTGAGTCTCGCCGTGACGTTCTTCAAAAGAATGACCGTAATCAGCAGCAGACCCTTCCCAACCGGAATAATCACACTGAAGAGGAGGATTAAGCCGGCCACAAAATCATCCCCCGATTCGTGCAGACTCTGCACGGTTTGTACGATGCTACGGGTCTGACTGAACAGCTCAGTGCGATTTCCGAGGAGTTCGAAAAAAGCGCTGATGGTGATCAGCGGCTTGGTCAAGCCGGGAATCAGCAGAGTGAATGAGATAATGATCAACAGGAGAGAGATGATATTGCGTGGTCGCATGTTTTCCTCCGGCGAAGGAGCATAACAGTAGAATGCTCGTGGAATCGAATAGACTTCAATTGCAAAGATTCATTGAACTTTGGGCGAGAGGTAACGATGGCTAGAGATGCGTTCTCGATTATTGTTGGTTACTTGATCATGGTCGGGGTGTACTTAGGCGGAATGTTAAGACTGCGTCGACTCTTCGATTAGATCGAGGTACCAGAATGAGCAAATCGATCTGTGTTATCGGTGTACCGATGGACCTCGGTCAGGCGCGGCGTGGGGTGGATATGGGGCCTGCCGCCCTCCGCTATGCAGGCTTAGCTCGACGTTTAAAAGGTCTGGGATGCTCGGTTCGAGACTGTGGAAACGTCGAGATTTCCCTCCGGGATACTTTGCCCGACGCCGGCGGAATGTCGTTTCTTCCAGCGGTGGCTCAGGCATGTGAGGCAATTTACAGGAGGGGGCGGGAGACCTTGGCAGCGGGGGACTTACCACTCTATCTGGGTGGCGACCACTCGATCGCGATGGGAACGGTTGGGGCTGCGTCGCACGGCTTGAAGACTGGTCTGCTGTGGATAGATGCCCACGCTGACTTCAACACTCCGGAGAGCTCACCCAGCGGTAACATCCATGGCATGCCTTTGGCGGCATTGACCGGGCACGGGCCGGTGGAATTGACTGAGATCGGTCGTCCGGGAATCAAAATACCGACTGAAAATGCTGTACTGCTGGGCCTCAGAGATCTCGATCAAGCAGAGAAAGTCGTTCTGCTGCAGAGCGGCATGAAGATATATACGATGCGTGAGATCGATGAACGGGGGATCGGGCGGGTCGCGCAAGACGCGGTCGACTACCTTGGAAGACTCGAACACGTGCACGTCAGCCTCGACATGGACTGCTTGGATCCCAGCGAGGCCCCGGGAGTCGGCACTCCCGTGCCGGGAGGACTGAGCTATAGGGAGGCTCATCTGCTGATGGAGATGATCGCAGAATCTTTGACGGTGGGCTCACTCGACGTGGTGGAAATCAACCCGATATTGGACAACCGTAATCAGACCGCTGAATTGGCGATCGAGCTCATTCTGTCGGTCTTAGGGAAGACCATCATTTGAGACCTGTCAATCCAATCGTGAGGTTTGCGGTAGAGCGCCGCGTGACGATGGCGATGGCGGTCGTGGGGATCCTCGTTCTCGGCTGGCTCTCGCTCTTACGTCTTCCTCTGGAATTCTTGCCGACCTTCTCATCGTCGAGCATCACAGTGACCGCGCCGTATCCTTCGTCCTCTCCTCGAGAGATCGAGAGATTGATCGTGCGACCGCTCGAAGACTCGTTGGGAACGATCAACGGCATCGAAACCATGGCGGCCGGTGCCTCGGCGAATAGCGGTCGAGTGACGCTCAGTTTCATTGACGGTACAGACATGGATATGGCGGCGGTCGAGGTGAGAGACCGCATCGACCGGGCGCGTCACCTCTTACCGGACGACCTGCAGCAAATTTCGATGCGTCGATTCCAGTCGAGCGATATTCCCGTCTTGAGATTCGATCTGAGTGCAGAGTGGTCCCAGGAGCGATTGTACGACTTTGCGGAGAACATTTTGCTGCGCCGTCTCGAGCGGTTGGATGGCGTTGCGCGAGTTCGCATCGCCGGACTCCGCTCTCCGGAACTCCAGGTGAATCTCGACCTTTCCAGACTGCAAGCCCACGGTGTCGATGTGCGCCGGCTCCGCAATCTCCTGCGGTCGAACAACGTCAACCTCACGGCCGGCGATCTGATCGTTGGGAGTCACAAGATCTTGGTGCGTAGCGTTGGTGAATTCAGCAGCGCCGAGGAGATCGAGAAGCTGCCGATCAATGGCAATGGACTGCGACTCCAGGATGTAGCCGAGGTGGCCTACACCTTTCCCCGGAAAGAGGAATTCAGCTTTCTCAACGGCAAGGAGTCCTTGTCGGTCAGCATCAACAAAGATTCGTCGACGAACCTCCTGGAAGTTGTAGACCGGGTAAAGGAGGAGATCGATGCCATCCTGAGTTTGCCGGAGGCCGAGGGCGTAGCGATACGCATTTATCGGGATGCCTCTCTCGATGTGCGCAAGGGCTTGGGCCAACTTCGCGACGCGGGCTTGGTGGGGGGCTTACTCGCGATACTCGCGATGTACCTCTTTCTACGCCGGGTCCGCACTACCGCCTTGGTTGCGGTGGCGATTCCCATCTCACTGGTCGCGACCTTCGTGATGATGTACTTATTGAGACAGTCTGGAATTCTCGACATCACTTTGAACGTCATCAGTCTGGCTGGGTTGATGTTGGCCTTGGGGATGCTGGTGGACAATTCGGTGGTAGTCATCGAGTCGATTTTTCGGCACCGTAGCGACCTCGGAGAGGATTCCCGAACTGCTGCACTGCAAGGTGCGAGCGAGGTAGCCCTACCGGTCATCGCGTCTACAGCGACCACGATGTGTGTGTTCTTGCCGATGATCTTTCTCAGCTCGGGCGGGCGCTTCAAACTCTATATGGCCAACATCGGAGTCACCATCTGTATTGTCATGGTGGCGTCTCTGGTCGTGTCTCTGACGGTGGTGCCTGCAGTTGCGGTGTGGATGTTGCGCGGGGAGGAATCGCGACAGTCCGCGTCGAAAACAGCTCTGTCGAGGCTGTATCGGAAGACTCTCGGCTTTACTCTACGACATCGGTTTGGTTTTGTTGTCTCGATTGTACTTGCATTCGGCGGTGTCGTGTACCTGTTCACGACGATTGAGAGGTCGTTTTTGTCGCGTTCGCTGGAGCGACAGATTGTAGTGCACGTCGATACTCCGCGGC
>JAZFTL010000202.1:0-4992 GCA_036446675.1 Thermoanaerobaculia bacterium | reverse complement strand
CGAGCAAATCTCAGAGACGAAGAGTCTGAGAACCTCGCGCCGCATCAATCCGTCCATTATGAAACTGTATTTCAGCCTGCGCGTCTTCAGACTCGATGTAAAGGGTGCCGGAGCGCGAGCCGAGATGAATAAACTGCATCACCTCGCCCACACCGGCATCTTCTAGTTTGCCGGAAATGCTCATATCGAAACTAAGGCCAGCAGCTCTCTGTCTGCTCGAACTCGTACCGTCAAGCGATCCAATTCGACAGGAGTACGAATATCCGTCTAGGAGCCGGGTAGAAGGCTAACAAGATCCTTCAAAGTGCGCAATCGTCGATCAGTTGCGGAATAACTCACCGCAGCCACTATGGCAGATCCCGCGTGCGCGGATAGCAAGTCCAATAGTTCACGATCTTGCTGCAACGGGCTTGATTTGTGCTCCAAGACCCTAAAAATCGCCAGAACTCCCACCGTATCGGACTCCAGCCGTAGTGGCACTACGGCAATCGCAGCCGAGCCTTCGGCCTTCCCGATCCGCAGAATTCCATCGTCGAAGCTGGCATCAACCTGAAGATCTCCGCCCTTGTAGATTTCCCCGAAGAAGGGGGAATCTCGGCCAAACTCACCGCCCCTGGCAAGAGCGATCTGAATCGGTGCTTCTGGACTCTCTCTGAGAAGCAGAGCGAAACTCTCAGCCCCTAAGAGATCGACGGCGATCTCTCCAATCGCCTCGGTCACCTCAGTCGGATCCAGGGTTGAGTGAAGCTGATATGTCGCCACATACAGACTCATGATCCGGCTCGCCATCTGCTCCGCCTCGATCATGCGTTCCATGACCTCGTTACGATCAGCTTCGACTTCAGCAAGCTCTGCCCGTAGCTTTTCCAGACTGCTCGGTTCGCCTCCGGCTGCATCCGCATCCTCCTCCCAAAGCGAGTCGGACTTGAGGTCACGCAGAACTCCACTGGCCTGCTCGACGATGTCCGCGAGGCGTTGGAGACGGCTGCTTCGGTCACTACTTACGATCTCGTCTACGGGAGACGGACTGCTCGGATTTTCGGTATCGTTCATTTTTTCGATATCTTCTTCTCTCGATTCGAACACATTCTACGTTAACTTCCTACAAAGAAACAGTTTTGACACGTCGCCGTCCCACCAGCGAAGGAGCGACCGCCTTCTTCATAATGTAGGCAGGAATTTCTGAAAGAGGCAACACGTCACGCACGGCGTCCCGCGCGATTGCCGCCTTTGGCATGCCGAAGACGACGCAACTCTGTTCATTTTGTGCTGCGGTCAGGGCGCCGGCAGCCTTCATCTCCAGCAATCCCTGCACTCCATCGTCTCCCATACCGGTCATAATAACGCCAATCGCATTGCGGCCCGCCGCCTGCGCGACCGAACGAAAGAGAACGTCGACGCTGGGCCTATGCCTGGAGACCAACGGGCCGGCAATCAATCGCGCTGAGTAACCGCGCACTTCGTTCACGAGCATAAGATGACGGTCCCCGGGGGCGATCAGGACCGTGCCTTCATCGAGGCGATCACCCTCTTGGGCCTCCTTCACTCGCACCTTACACACTCGATCGAGCCGCTCCGCGAATGCTGTCGTAAAGGGAGACGGCATGTGCTGTACAACCGCAACCCCAGGCGCACCGGCCGGCAGGGCCCGAAGTACAATCTCGAGAGCTTCCGGCCCTCCAGTCGAGGATCCGATCGCTACAATTTTCTGGGATTCCAACCCCATCGGTATCCGGCTGGCAGGAGGCAGGACGGCATCCGCAGTCAAACGTGCCCCGACTGGAAGTCTAAATCTCGCCTTCTGCCGGATCCGAGCCTGTGCCGCTGCGTAGACTGTGTCGATCAGCATAAGCGCTGACTCTTGCAAAAATTCCTGTACGCCCAGCTTAGGTTTCGTGACGATCTCAACCGCTCCGTGGCTAAGCGCCTCGATTGCCGTCTTGGTACCGCGCCCCGCCAACCCTGAACAAATGACTACCGGGATCGGGTCTTCGGTCATGATCTTGCGAAGGAAGGTCAGACCATCCATCCGCGGCATTTCGACATCAAGGAGAATTACATCTGGACGAGTCTGTTCCATCTTGCGCATGGCAATGAAGGGGTCGGCGGCGGTAAAAACCTCCAGGCCGCGATCTTGCGACAGAATAGTCGTCATGAACCGCCGGACGACCGCGGAGTCATCGACCACGAGAACATTTAATTTTTCTTGAGCAGTACTTTTCATCTATTCTGATTTCAATCCCTGCGACTAGTCACCTATTGATCCAATTCCACCGTAGTCGTCAACTTAGAAAACACCTTGGTTCCGCTCGCGAGAGCCAACTGATAGACAGTAGGCACCACCGCTTTCACTCGATCGGTAAGATTGCCCAGGCTCTCTGCATGCCCCACGAAGAGGTAACCCCCAGGGGCTAGAAAATTGAGCAGCCGGTGGATCACTGCAGATTTGCCGGCGGGGTCGAAGTAGATCAACACATTACGACAAAAGATCAGATCGAAGAGCCCCTGCACCGGGTAGTGTTCCGAGTTGAGGTTGAGCCGCTGAAACTGCACGATCGAGCGAATACTTCTGTGTATCTTGATCCTTCCCAACTGATCCGACCTGCCTCGCAGTAGAAATGGCTTGAGAAAACGCTCCGATATCTCGCGCACCTTCTCGATCGGATAGATCGCTCGCTTGGCTTGGGCAAGCACCTTTGTAGAGATGTCGGTCGCCAAGATCTCGAGTTCCCACCCGAAGGCTGCGGGAAAGTGGTCCAAAAATATCATGGCCAACGAATAGGGTTCCTGTCCAGTCGAGCAGGCACTGCTCCAAGTTCTGATACTACGGTTGCGTGATCCTCTGTCCGCCTCCAACTTCCACTGCGGCAGGACGGTATCTTCCAGAAACTCAAACTGCTTCGGCTCGCGGAAAAAAGAGGTTTCGTTAGTGCTGATGCAATCCAACATCCGGATCTTTTCTTGAGGATCGTCGCCCTGAGTAACTCGACGATAGTAGGCGGCGAAACAGCTCAATCCGAGATCGCGCACCCGACCACCCAACCGCCGTACCAGGAGTGATCGCTTGGCAGTGGAAAGGTAGATACCGCCTTCTCGCTGTATTAGGTTCTGAAAAAGAGCAAACTCTCGGTCTGTAATGACACGCGAGCCGTCGGGTTTCCCGATTGCTCCAGGCAGAGCCCGTTTGGGCACCACTCCGACTCCGGATGACTCACTGACAGGTGCCGGATAAGTCACTGGTCACTTGGAGATGCCTCGCCCGGCTCTGCCGCCCCGGGGTCTGCAACTTCTGAAGAAGCTTCCTCTGTTGATTCTCCATCGGCTTCATCTCTCTCCAAGGCGCTCACCTCCATCAGTTCCTCAGCAGCGAGGATTCGATCGGTATCAATCAGTAAGACGAACTTGTCGTCTAACTTACCCATACCCTGAAGATATTCAACATGCACTCGAGTTCCAAAGGCAGGCGGAGGTTCGATCTCATCGGCAGAAAACTCCACGACCTGACTCACGGCGTCAACGATAATTCCCATGACGGACTTCTCGACTTCCGAGTCGATTTCGACAATTACGACACAGGTGCGGTCACTGATTTCACTCGGAGGCAATCCGAACTTGACTGCCAGATCGACTACGGCTACCACACTGCCACGCAGATTGAGAACGCCCCGAATCCAGGGTGGGGTCATCGGCACTTTGGTCAGAGAATCGAACTCAATAATCTCCTTGACTTTCAGGATGCCAGCGCCATACTCCTCGCCCCCCATGAAGAAGGTCAAGTACTGCCCGGCCTGTGCCGTAACGACGTGGCGATCGCTTGGTTGGCGCCACTGGCTTGAATCCGTCGCACCTCCGGTGTCATGATCAGTGGCGGCCTGCCCGCCGGCCAAGGGTGCCTTCTTGGCCTTCCCTGCTACTGAGGGCAACGGTTGTGGCCTGGCGGCGAGGGCAGAAGGTTCGGTTCCCGCAGCGTCGCTCAGTGCCTCGACTGGAGGCGCTGTTTCGACCGCTTGGCGACTTGGCTTCGAGTCGACTTTCTTCTTTGCAGACCTCTTCGCCGGTTTCGCTGACTTTGATGACCTCGACGGCTTCGACAACTTCACTGGTTTCGTCGATTGAACCCCAGGCCCTGACGGCTCGCCACCCTGTCCGGTGGCCTTGCTCGCCGTGGAACCCCTCGGTTTAGCGCGATGCTTGCCCGCCTTCGCCTTCTTTGGCGGACCAGCACGCTTCGGCACGATCAGGTCAAGGGGGTTCTCATCTAGAATCTTGCGAGCGACCATATCAATGCATCCTATCTCAGAGGCTTGCTTGAGACTCTTCCTGAGCCAGTACTTCACTGGCCAGAGCCCGATAGTCTTGCGCTCCGGCGCTTCGATTGGCGTAGCTCGTTATAGGCAAACCGAAGGAGGGCGCTTCTGCCAGGCGAATGTTCTCCCGAATGGCAGTCGAATAGACCAGATCACCGAACCGTTGCCGCAAATCCGCGACAATCTCCAAGCTCAAACGGGTACGTCGATCGACTCTGCATGCCAAAATTCCAGCGATCTCCAAATCTGGGTTGAGGCGCTCACGGACAACCTCAACCGTCTCCAAAAGTTGGGCTAAACCGTGCAGCGGTAGGACGTGGGTTTCCACGGGAATCAATACTTCGGTGGCAGCTGACAGCGCATTCACCGTCAGAATTCCTAAAGTCGGAGGACAGTCGAAGAGCAGGTAGTCCCAAGAGTCATCTTCAAGCTTGTCCAGCGCTTCACCCAGCCTCGACTCTGCGCCCACCACATTGGCAAGTAACTTATCTGCCGCCATAAGCCAGCGAGACGCCGGTACAATGGATACTCCTTCGACTTCGGTTTCATGAACTAGATCATCTAAATCAGATCGGTCGGTGAGGGTTGCCAACAGGCCTCGACCCTCTTCGTTGACTCGATACCAAGCTGAAGCGGAGGCTTGGGGATCAAGATCCAGTACCAACACGCGCCGATCCAACTCTCC
>JAZFTL010000201.1:0-3057 GCA_036446675.1 Thermoanaerobaculia bacterium | reverse complement strand
GCGGCTGACCGATCTCGGGCTTTGCGTTGCCGGATCGCCCGACTGTGTTGATACGTTTGTCTTCATACCGGTGGAGGCCGACCTCACCGCCTGGTCGCTCGCCGCAGTGCCAAGCTGGCCGTTCTCTGATCAATTTTCGATTTACGCCAGAGTGGGGATTATCGACTGGAACAGCGATGTCTCCTCCAATTTCCCGTCGATACCCAACGCGACGAGCGACACATTTTCCGGCCAAGAGTTGCTGACCGGAGTTGGACTCGAGTTCAGGCTACCGAACGGTCTCGGACTGCTCCTCGAATATGAGCAATTCGACCTCGATGTGAAGACCACGAAGGTGGGAGTGAGCTGGCGCTTCTAATCCGCTTGCAGGTTGCCCTGATCGCCCGCCACCTCGCAGGGCGACGTATTCGTCTGTTTCTCAGCGAGTCATCGCCGTAAAGACATCCGGCTGCCGCCGTTCAAGCGTTGCAGACTTCCGCTTCGTACCGACCCATAGAAGGTGAAAGCGTCGATCCGAGCCGGTGAGACCGACGTAGTCACCGAGAAAAAAGCTCGCTCCGGCGAGAGCTGCGAGACGAATGTCGAAGGTCCGACGTGTAGCCCGGATGGCCTCGCCGAAAGTCTCGCCGCCGTCGTCCGATATCACCACATAGCGGTCGACGAGGTTGGCTAGACTCGGATCATTTTCAAGGCTGTAATAACCGACTGCGACTTCACTACGTCCATTTACCGCGACCGTTGTAGTAAAGGTAGGAGCGTTGGCAGGTGCGCCGCTTGCGTTTCGCGGAGCCGACCAGGTGGCACCGCCGTCCCGAGAGAAAATCAAGGTCGACTTGTCGGTCCCCGTCCAGCGACCGTCCGACCAGGCGACATAGAGATCGCCGTTTGTCGGATCGATCGCAAAGGATGGGAGGATCGAACCACCGCGGATAGTCGCCACGCCAGCCGGCATCAGCTCGGCGATCGCTTTGGGCCTAGACCATCGCCTGCCGCCGTTTGTGCTGCGCGAGAAATACACCAACAGGCGCGGCCCAGAGCTATCACCGGCCGGATTACCCGACCAGATGACGTAGACCGTGCCGCCTGGTCCGACCCGGGGCACCGCTCCGATATTCGTTGCCCCGTTGCGGATTCTCTTGGGTTTCCTAAATGACCCATTGGTACGGCTCCGAGCAACCACTAATCGTTGGCTGATGAAATTCTGACCGGTGGAGTCCGTGAGGTTGATGTCCCAGGCGACATACACTCTGCCGAAGTATGGGCTCCCCGGGAAGGTGTCGACAGTTACCGCCTCCTTGTCGTTGAAATCGAAGAAGGAGCGAAAGACCTCGACCGGATCACCCCAGGTGAGGCCGCCATCAGCAGAGCTGCTGATGGCGATGACGTTGTCCGGGGTCGTTTTGTTAAAGAGCAGGCTCGAGAAATAGACTCGGTTGTTCGGGCCGAATTCAACCCAAGGATCGGACGCCGCTTCCCAGGGTCCACCGTTGACCTGGGTCAAACCGGGCAGAATACTTTCCGTCCAATTCTTGCCTGCATCGAATGACACAGCGACATTCAGAGCCTGGGCGCCGCCGTCCATGAAACGGTTCTCCTGCCAACCTGCGATCAAGTGAGTCGGGTCGAAGGGGTTGGCGTGGATGTAGGGCTCCGCCTGATAGCCGGGCTGCTGGGTTGCTTCCATGTCCAGAAGATCACGATTCACTCTGACCGGCTTGCGGGCGCGCTTGTCGACCCGAGTCTCGAGCGGCTCTGCGATCAACTCTGGATATTCGCCACGCATCTCGACTGCCGGTAAGACTCCTCCGGAGAAGTGGACACGGCCCATCCAGTGAGCGATCTGTTTGCTGCGCGAAAACTCTTGCGGCTCATCCCCCAAGGCTGCTCCTGTTGGTATCCAAGCGAGGGCAGCAATAAGGAGAGCTTGGGCGGGGTACTTCACGGCGTGTGGTGTCATCTCTGGATCTCCTTTGGCCACACCTTGTCGAAGTTGGGAGGAGCCCAGTCTTCTGAGTCCAAGCGGCAGCCGGAGTCCGACATTAGAGCTTCGCAGCAAGAAAATCCTGATCGTTGCCTGATGATGATCCCCCGGAGACTTCCGGGCCCGTCCCCACGAAGCGTCACGCGCTCAGATTGCGCAGTTTGTTGACGATCTCGACCATCGCCATCGTGTCTTGCGCGCAATAGGCCTCGAGCTGTTCTCTAACCTGTAATCGCTCGGCGGCATCGATCAGTCCGTAGGTGATGCGGGTGAACTCCAGGCTGGCGGTCTGGCCTGCAGAGATCGCCAGGCCTTTGTAGCTGTTTCCCACCAGAGCCGGAAGCACGGTTTTGATCGAAGCGCTCCCGAGTTGGTCGGGGTGGTAGTAGTGGAAGGCGCGGAAGGGTGCGAGCAGGTCGACGAAGCGCTCCAGAAAATCCTTGACCCAGTCCGCATGCTTCGGCCAAGCGAGAGCGCTCGCTTCGAGAATCCCCTTTTCGAAGCCCGCATTGTACACAACGACGGATCCTTGGAGACCGATACTGTCGTGTAGATGGTCGAGAAATTCAGGGCGCGGATCATCTGAGCCCTCGGCCAGGAAAGAGTGATGTCGTGGCGACTCTTCGGGACTGTCGACGACATGAAGGGAGTACTGAAATGGAATCTGTTGGTAGGCGCGGGTGCCGTCGAAGCGCGGCACCGCCGGGCCGATGGTCTCGATGTCGAAGTAGTAGACGGGGTAGGAAAGCTCGCTCAAGAAGCTGCGGATCGCTTCGATTTCCACATGAGGCCGGTTCGATCGGGCGGCCTCGATCTGAATCGATTGTTTAGAAGTTACTTCAAACGTCGCGGGTATCGTTCGCAGATTCGTGACGCCGCGGTCGAGCAGTGCGAACCCTTTCTTCTTGCCGCCGGATAGGGTGAGGACGTTCTGGCGGGGCAGATAACTCCAGCACCGCGCGATCAGTGGGCAGGCGTAGGGTGTGTTGCAGTGGGGTCCGATCGGCACCTGAGGATTCTCATCCAATTCGAGCACTTCGACCATGTGTTCGAGAGATGATTCGATCGAAGAGAGG
>JAZFTL010000200.1:0-2969 GCA_036446675.1 Thermoanaerobaculia bacterium | reverse complement strand
AGCTCAGCGTTAAGGTGCTGCAGGAGCTCGGCCGGCTCGGAAGCATGTTCCAGAGCAAAGCCTCGCAGCAGTCCAACTGCCATCGAACCATAGAGGGCTGCACCCGTGGACTTACCGGCTACATCTCCCAGGACGACCGCCACCCGGCCGTCCGGATAGCGGAAGAAGTCGTAGAAATCACCTGAGAGTTCTCTGGCAGGCTCGAAAGCGGCGCCAATTTCTAAACCCTTGAATCGAGTGGGAGTGGTTGGCAGGAGTGCAGCTTGAATCCTCCTGGCCGTCTCGAGATCGCTCTCCAGCCGCGTCTCTTTGGCCTGCAGCTCCTCGTACAAGCTGGCATTCTCTAAAGCGGTCGCTATTTGCGAAGCCAGAGCCACCATAATCCTCTCATTCTCCGCTGTAAACGCGGCCGGCTGAAGGCTCTCCAAGTCGAGTACGCCAATCAGCCGGTTCTTGACGATGAGAGGCACCGCGAGCTCGGAGCGAATCTCTACCTCGGCGTGCCGAAAGCGAACATAGCGCCGATCCTTGGAAACCTCTGCAATTCGAATCGGGAGGCGGTCAGCAGCAGCACTCCCTGAGATCCCTTCTCCCAAGGCGAAGCCGCCTGCTTGCTCCACATGCTTGCCGAATTTGAGAGAGTAGCTGTGCTCGAGGAGCTCTGTTTTTTCATTCCATAGCATGATGCAAAACAGATGACAGTCGATGAGATCTCGAACCCGTTCGCCAATCTTCTTAAAAACCTCTTCGAGGTGCAGGCTCGAGTTGAGATCGGCGGCCGACTCAATGAGGAAATCGATCGAAGTCAGCTTGCTTCGAGCCCGCAGGGGCTCGCTCTCGGGAGTTGCCCAACCCTGCCCCGGCCTACCTTGCCCACCCTTTCGAGGGTCGACATGGTCGCCTCGTCTCCCTTCGGCCCAACAGGTGATGTACCAGAGGGCCGCGTCATCTCGTTGCCCCCACCTCTTGAATGCCTCGATGCCCTCCTTCAATTCAGCAGGCTCTAGGCTGGTGGCCTGCAAAATTGCTTGCGGAGCTCCCTCGAGCAAACCGACAAAGTTTCGAACAAAACCATCAAAAGAGGGGTTCCCAGAACAGCTACCAAAGAACAGCATGTCGTTCCCCATCGGGTCCGCACCAGCTCGCTTGAGCATCTCGACTAACCGCCGACCGATGTAGGGATCGTTGCCGAGTTGATCGTAGGTTCGCTGGTAGGCGCGCCAAAGCCTTTCGAAGTTGGCAACTTCCGGCCAGAGGCGCAACAGGTCGTGGTCGTCGTCTTCCAAGACGATCCGCCCCCCCGGACGGACCGCCTTGACCATGCCGTCAACCACAGCCTGCGGCCGCGGAACATGCTCGAGAAGAAACCTCGTATGGGCCAGATCGAAAGCTCCCCACTCGTCTCTCGAGAGCGGCAAATCCAAAGCATCGCCTCTGCGGAAGTCAACGAGGCCTTCTTCGCCCGCCTCTCGAGCCAGGCGAAGAGCTGACTCGAGCTGCTCCGGATCCCGCTCGACCCCTACGACTCGATCCTTTCCGACTACCCTAGCGATCGCTCGAGAGAGTTGCCCCAGCCCGCTCCCAAGATCAAGGACTCGTTCTCCGCCGCGCAAGCGCAGGGCCTCTAACGAACTCTTATTCAGCAGTTCATTGAGTAGCCCCAGGCGATGTTGCTCTTCCGGAGCGCTACCGTGTATGTACTGTCCGCTCGACTCGCTCATTGCTGCTGAATTTTACGCTGCAGATGCCTCAATGTTCCAGTCGGCTCAAAACGAACTTTCAATGTGCTGTAGAATTGGGTCTCAATGATGCACGATCGAAAAGCTCGCTTTGAGCCTGGAGATGTCGTGGACCATCTCCTCTTCGGCTACCGCGGCGTCGTCTGCGATGTCGACCCGACCTGCCGGCAGTCAGATGAGTGGTACGCGAAAGTGGCGAGGTCTAGACCTCCGAAGGATCGTCCCTGGTATCTCGTGCTACCGGATGGGGCCGGCCACACCACGTATGTCGCAGAGCGCAACTTAGAGCGGGCGGCGGATCCCACTCAGGTGCACCACCCTCTGATCGATACTGTCTTCAGGAGCTTCGACGGCGCCAAGTATCACCTCCGACAGAAGGTTCACTAAGCATAGCTCCCAGCGACAATCAGATTTCAATGGCTGCCAAGACTTAACCCAGCTCGGCTGCCTAGCCCGACCTTCTCACCAACTTTCTACTACGAGACCGCAAGTGCTTGAATCTACGGCGTTACCCAGCTCCGCGCTCCTCGACGTACTGCGAGAACGCCTGCGTTGCTATGAAGCTGGAAGCCTTGTATCTCCAAACACTTGCGCCCTCTCGTGACGAATCCGGTGACAAGGTCGGGCTAGCTGTAGATACTCTGGATTCATTTTCCCGAGTCCCCTTCGGGTCGGTCGAGAGGGAAGTAGGCAAGGACAAGTCGGAATCGACGCACAGGCTCTTCTTCACCTCCTGCGATCGCTTGACTATCCTTCAACATTCGCATAATTCGGCGTCGCATCCGGTCAATCGTCTGCTGGCTGGCCTTCACCTCGACAAAACTGAGTATCGCTTGCTCGGCGGCTTTTGCGCCTCGGCTCTCGGCTTCAGCAAATTCTCTCAGTTCCACCCCAGTCAATTCCAAGAGGGTGTCAACCACGGCCTTGATAGTCGTTTCACCGCCAGATTTCTTCTCCTGAGAAAACAGACCGGAGTCCGCTCGAAAGCATCGCGCCACGGCCAAGTAGTAGCGCTCCAGGGTGCCTCGATTACGGCGGGTCCGCATCTGCCGAATCAACCCAACCTTCTCCAATGCCTCCACATGGTGATACAGCTTGGTCGGCTTCTCTCCTAGCTCTTGGGCGACCTGCTTAGTGGTGTACTCCTCTCGACAGAAAAGCTCCACCATGCGAACCCGTAATGGATTCGCTAAGACCCGGATCTGCTCCAGCTCCGTCAGGGTCAAGACT
>JAZFTL010000199.1:0-2651 GCA_036446675.1 Thermoanaerobaculia bacterium | reverse complement strand
CACTTTACGAATATCTATTCCGACCGGAGTCCCGCGAAAATCGAGTGGAGGTATGGTGAAGTGAGCGTGTTCCGCTACGGTAATGTCATACATCTCCAAGGTAGCATTCAACGCATCTTGGGGTGTGCCACTGATGAAACTGACAATTGCCGGAGCCGAGGCCATTGCGAAGGCGCCGATTCCAGCGGTCTCGGTTATGGTGGAGTCTCCGATGTCAGGATTCGCATCGGCGCTCGTAAAGCCTGAGAAGTAGAGCCCTTCTGGAATCTGCGCCGGCGCGGTAAACCACTTATCACCTAATCCACTGACGCGGATTCCGAAATCAGTGCCATTACGGGCCATTGCCGTGACGAGAGTACTGCCTTCAACTCCGTGAGCGGCATCCGCCATCGACTTGCAAGCGGCCATCACCGGATTAAGAACACATAGGGCGTTGTCGCCCATGAATTGAAGAATCTCCGCGGTGAGTTTGGCGTCTGCGCCAACATTCGCCAGCAAGGGCGCGAGGAGTTTCAAGAACAGTAGGGACCCTGCTTTGTTGCGATTGTGGCCTTCGTCGCCCATATGCAGAGCCTCGGACAGCAAGATCCGCAGATCAAGACCGTCGGTTGCCGATATCGCATCACTCAGCACCGGCGCCATGCTTTCATTCATCCAGCGCAATCTGTCCAGTACCTCAGAGCTATAGGCCCCATATCGTAGGACCTTGCCGTACCCCTCATTGAGGGTCGAGTAGGCTCGATTACCGTCCGTCACATTCTCAATCACGTAGACCGACATGGACGATGAAATTACCCCCGCCATCGGCCCTACCGATGCATGGTGATGGCATGGCGCGAAGTCCACTTCCCCCCCCTCTGCCATCGCGGTCGCTGCCTCGGCATCGGCTGCGAGGCCCTCATAGATCAATGCGCCGATGACGGCGCCCTTGAGTGGTCCTGACATGCGCTCCCATTCGATTGGCGGCCCGGCGTGTAGCAGTAAACCCTCACGTAACCCAGGGATCACCTCCTGGGCTTTGGCCAGCCCTGTCAGCAGTGGGCGGGCCGAGACCATCCGGTCGACCGCAGTCTGGTTCGCTTGATCAATACTCACCGTCACTTCATCCTTTTCAGTAGTGATGCCAGCCGTTCGTTACCTCCGGCGGGAGGGCGCCAGTCTACCTGAATAGCTTCGAATCCTTGTACCGTGATGCTGTCAAAAAACATCTCAAGACCTACGTTGATCACTCCTAGAGGACTCTGCAGGAGTTCGAGATCCACTGCGCTGCCCGCTGCCGCTGTGGGCACGCCGGCATGGCGGAAGTGCTGCTCGATGAGCTGTAGTGCCGCCGACGAATCGACCACCACCCGGGCTCCCACCTCACGCAGTCGATGTAGTTGTGCTGCCAGATCTTGGGGATCTTCGTCGGTTCCCACTACGAGAGCTACAAATTCAATGGTTCGTTCGCGAAGAATTTCCTCTATCACCGGCGCGAGTTCGCCGGCGGGGTCAGGGTTGGCCCCATCACCCAACACAACATCCAAAATAATCATGCTCACCCGCGGGTCAGCAGCCTCCTGGCGCAGCCGACGCAGGCGTAGATCTTGATCGATCATGGGGTGCAGGCGCCCGACGGTGTAGGTGTCATCGCCTAGGTCTAAAATGGTGTGTCCCTCACTGCTGCCTGGGTCCTCAAGCGCAAGGCTCGCCGAATCATGGAGATTCGAATGGACCGGATACAGAAAACTACTAACGCCCTGTAAGATCTCTTGAGCCAGCGTCCCTCCTGCGAATAGACCTCGAACAAAGCCCACAACCTCTGGGCTCCCGCTGTCTGTGACCTCCTGGTCGAATTTCGCTGTGCCGGCATCTTTGAGCGCGGCTACTGCGAGGGTTGCGGCTTGACTCAGAGTCGATGCGAAATATAGATTTCCCAGTCGCTCGCTCGGCACCGGCCGACCCAGGAAAGCAACCACTACCGGCTTGCCGACGGCTCTCGCCTGATCCAACAGACTTACTGCTACCGTTGCCCCGGGCGGCTTAGAAACCAGCACGATGACCTCTGTCTGGGGATCTCTTCCCAAGAGATTGAGAGCTTGGCGAGCGGTCACGGCGCCGATCTCAACGCTCAAGTCCCTACCACCGGTGCCGATTGCATGGGAGATTCCGGCGCCGAGAGCGTGAATTGAGCTGGATATAGCCTGAATGCCGGTGCCCGATGCCCCCACGATTCCGATCTTTCCGCGCCTGACTCGATTCGCAAAACCGAGACCGACTCCTTGCAAGATTGTCGTTCCGCAGTCAGGGCCCATTACCAGGAGGCCCTTCGAAGCCGCCTCTTGCTTCAGCTGCGCTTCCTCCTGGACGGATACGTTGTCGCTATACAAGAAAACGTGACGATTCAAGTCGAGAGCCTCTCTGGCCACCGAAGCAGCGAACTTCCCAGGAATCGAAACCGCGACGCACTTCGCATCCGGTAGCAGCCGTAGCGCTGAACGAAGGCTGCGAGGTCGGAAGTCGTCGATGCTCTCGGCACGTCGGGTCATCAACAGATCTACCTTGGAGAGGGCGCTCTCTGCTGCCGCCTCCGTCTTCGCCTTTACGACGAAGACCAAATCGCTGTCGCCGACCGCGCCAAGGTCATCCGACCGCAGACCGCTAGCTTCTAA
>JAZFTL010000198.1:0-3071 GCA_036446675.1 Thermoanaerobaculia bacterium | reverse complement strand
GCCGCGCACAATGTTCAGATGAGACCGACAGCCGACACCGCGATGACCTCTTTTCGAGCGGCGGTGATTCAAATGACCTCGACCGGAGATGAATCGAGGAATCTAGAGATTGTGGAGTCCTTGGTTCGAGAAGCGGCCGCCCACGGAGCAGATCTGGTCTGCACTCCGGAAAACACGAATTTCCTGGGTTCACACTATGAGAAGGTTCGCCGCGCGGAAGCACTTACCGGACCCACCTGCAACTTCTTCGCGGGCCTGGCGCGAGAACTCGAGATCCATCTGCTGCTTGGATCGTTCAATGAACGGAGCAACGACTCGACGAGATGTTTCAACACATCAGTGCTCTTTGGACCTGACGGAGAGCTCCTCGCGAAGTACCGTAAGATCCATCTGTTCGATGTGGATCTATCCGACGAAGTTCGATTTTTCGAATCGGCAACAGTCAAGCCTGGAACAGAGGTGGTTGCCGTCGACACTGCGTTTGGCTGTCTCGGATTTTCAATCTGTTACGATCTCCGCTTTCCCGAGCTCTATCGAAGTTTGAGAACGGCTGGCGCCGACATTCTTACCGTTCCATCGGCCTTCACAAAGACGACCGGAACGGATCATTGGCACCTGCTGCTGCGGGCTCGCGCCATCGAGAATCAATGTTTCGTTCTAGCGCCTGCCCAGATCGGCAAACATGGCGACGGCGGGCTCAAAGAGAGCTACGGTCACGCCATGATCATCGACCCGTGGGGCCGCATACTCGACGAGGTGACAGCAGGTATGGGTATAGCGACGGCGATGATCGACCTGCAATATCTGGCAGAGGTAAGAGGATCGATGCCGGTGGAGAGTCACCGATCCAACAGCATCTAGGTGACACCTTGCTATTGGGTTCGCCGAGTCTCGAGAATCTCTGAAAACAGGTTCACCCCACGTAGGGCGACTTCCGGTGGGGAGGCGGTGAAGCATATCCGCACGTGATGTGGGTAGGGCCCAAAGCTCGGGCCCGGAGCGACGAGCAGCCCGCGATCGGCGCAATCTCCAAGCAGGCCGTCGAGCCCGGAGTCGTCGAGTGCGTCGGCCACATCAACAAAGAGAAAGGTACTGCCCTGAGGCGGGGAGACTCCGAGACGTTCGGCGGCACGGCGCCCGGTATCGTTGTACTGGGCGCGGGCTGTCTTGACCCACTCATCTGCACCACCCCGCATGGCTCGGAGTCCAGCCAACTGCGATGCCGTGGGGGTCGAATAGAAGGTGTGGGTGCTGACTTTGCGTACCTGCCGCATAGCGCCGGCAGGGCCAATAACATAGCCACATCTGTTTCCAGCCATGCCGTAGGCTTTGGAGAAAGAATGGATCGAGAATAATTGATCAACCGCCAGCGGTCGCGCCGGAGTATGGTTACCCTCGTACACATAGTCCTCGTAGACCTCATCCGACAAGATCCAATAGCCGTGCCCCTTTGCCCACTCCACGATCCGGGAGATAGCTGGGGCGTCGATCAGCTTTCCGGTGGGATTATTGGGTGTGTTGAAGTACACCCCCACAGTTCGTTCGGAAGTGAACGGCTCGAGAGTCGCACCGATTTCTTCCCCGACCAACTCTTCGTGCATGAACGGTACGGCAATCGGAGTTCCATGAAAAGAGCGGACGATTCCTTCGATCAGAGGCCAGTAAGGAGCGAGAATAAGAAACTCGTCTCCCGGTTCGACGATGGCGCCGATCACCGCTCCGAGAGCTCCGGTGGCGCCGGCTGCAACCAATACGTTTTCGCGGGAGGTCTCGACACCGGTTTGGGTTTGCGCCCGCTCAGCGAGTGCATCGAGCAAGTCTGGAATCCCTTGCGGCGGGGCGTAGCGATGCATTCCCGGGTGTTCGGATACTTTGAGATCTTCCATTCGGCATCCGACGGCCGGTTCCATCCAAGTGTCGCCGACGTGCAGTGGATAAACTTCCCCAGTATACGATGCGAGACGGCGGGAAAATGCTGAGTAAACTTCTCCCGGAATGGCTTCCACAGTTTTCGAGATCTTGAATTTTCGGGTCATGAGCTCCCTATCTTCGGACGATGGATCGGCTGAACCGGTTCGGCCGACGGTTCGGATGTCAACTAAGCTTAGTCGTATTGTGTCAATTTGCATCGCGAGAATCCATTTCAAGTCCTAGGGTGACAGCCAGCCATGCCGACTCCAACTCTGTATGAACAGATCTTGCTGAAGTTAAGCGGTGGCGAAGGGCCCTCTCGGCCAAAGCCACCCAGGACCTCAGCTTCGATCGTACTTTGGCGGCGAAGTTCTCGATGGCGGGTCGAGGTCTTCTGGATAGAGCGCTCTTCGCGGCTCGCCTTCATGGGCGGATGGCACGCGTTTCCTGGCGGAGTGATTGCACCATCGGATCGCGAGATTCGGGTCAAGGGTCTACCCAGCGGACTCGAGGCAAGCCCGGAGGCGGCAGGATTACCGGAAGCGGTGTTGGAGGGTCTCGACAATCTTGGACCCATCCTGGCAGAGGGGCTTCTCGCTGGGGCCCTGCGAGAGCTCTTCGAGGAGACCGGGTTGATGGTCTCGGAAGATTTGGAGGCTCAGAGACCTGGTGCTTTCGCCGTGACGCTGCCGCGACTTCACGCTGCCAGGCGAAGGCTCCTCGCGGATGAGACATCTTTTCAGGACTTGTTGAAAGAGTTGGATCTCGAATTGGACGCCACAGCACTGGTCTATGCTGGCCGCTGGCTGACACCACCACTCGGAACGGTCCGGTTTGATAATCGGTTTTTTCTTCTGGAATGGCCCCAAGATCGAAGCGTACAACCCGCAGTCAACATTGAGGAGGCAGTCGGCGGAGAATGGGTCACCCCGCAAGCTGCCCTCGAGTCTTGGCGAGAGGGTGAGGCGATTACGGCGCCGCCGATTTTGCATATTTTGATGGTCCTGGGTCAAGGGGAGTCTTCGTTCGATCTGCCGAGATTGCAGAATCCGATCGAGGCCAACCTGGGTCCGTTTCGAAAGATCGAGGTCCGACCCGGAGTGCTTCTTTTCCCACTTGCGACGCCGACGTTGCCGCCGGCGCAATACACCAATACCTAC
>JAZFTL010000197.1:0-5683 GCA_036446675.1 Thermoanaerobaculia bacterium | reverse complement strand
GCCATCTCAACTGCCATCACCACGCCGCAACTTGCCGCAGCCATTCCTCGAATCGATATGACATCTGGGTAGGTGGCAAGAACTCTGAACGCGGCCTCAACATCCTCGATCCACGACGTCCGCCAATAATTGATGGCCTCATCCAAGCTCTTCAGACCGGACGGCATCGAGCCTCCGCTCATGCCGAACCCTCGATAGTCGAAAGTCACTACATGAAAGCCCCGCCCGGCCAACTGCGTTGCCAAATCGGTCCATTGACTCTGGTCCTCCGCAGGATCACACATGTTCAAGAACAGCAAGCCGGGACCAGGTCGAGGTGAGGAGTAGTATCGACCTGCCAGCAACACGCCGTCCGCTGCACGAATCTCGATCGCCTGAAAATCCGCAGCTGCAGCCCTTTCACGCCCTGGGGTACTCGCACCGTCACTAGATGCAACATCCAGCGCCGAAAGAGCTGTGGTCGCAAACAGCGCGATGGCTAGAATTTGAAGTCTTGTGCTCTGGTGCATGGGCGTCTCCCTTCAATCTCCATAGAACTTACCTAGCCTGTCGTACGGTGAATTCGACACATAGTTTTCACAAATTGACCCAGCCAACTAGACGGCTATCGCTACATTGGATTCTGAGCCGCCATGTCAGATGTTCTTAAGGTTCCTCCCTCCATCAAATCCGTGCCCCCGAAAGGCCTAGAGCGGCCAGATTCGTGGAACCAGAAGCAATAGGGTAACGAAGGAGATGGCAGTGAGCACTGAGCCCGATTTCACGAAGTCGGAAAAGCGGTAGCCGCCGGGGCCGTAGACCAACAGGCAGGCGGGCTCGAAGGGGGTGATAAAAGAGAGCGAAGCGGAGAGGGTGACGAGAACGGCGAAGGTGCGCGGGTTGACGTCGAGCTGCAGGGCGGTGGAGATTGCTACGGGCAAGATCACCAGCACCGCTGCGGCGTTCGAGAGGGGCTGGGTCAGAATGATGGTCAGAATCGCCAGACTGGCCATGACTGCGTAGATTCCAAAAGGGAGTACCCAACTGATGACCAGTTGTGCCAGGTACTCCGCCGCCTCGGTCTTCTGCATCGCCACACCGAACGAGGTCATGCCGCCGATCAAGACGATCAGGCGCCACTCGATGAGTCCGTAAATCTCTTCGGGGGTAATGCACTTCCTGAGAACCACGGCCACCGCTGCCATCAGCAGGCCGACCGACAGCGGCACGACCCCGAAACTTCCGGCGAGGATACCGACGAGCAGTGCGCCAGCAGCGAACAGGCCCTTGGGCCGCCGGAACGGCAAGTGCCCGACCTCGTCCAACATTCGGAGTCCCCCACTCTGCCGAATCGCTTCGAAGTCCGATTCCGACCCCTGCAACAGCAGCACATCGCCGACTCGAATCGACAACTTTCCAATCGCCGCTGAGACCTTCTGGCCAGGCCGTTGCAAGGCCAGAACCGAAACTCCATACCGGCTGCGCAGTGCCGAGCGCTGCACTGTTTTGCCGGCGATCTCTGAGCCCGGCATGACAAAGGCCTCAACCAGTTTCGCTCCCTCGGCCACCAAGACCTTGTCGCCGCGAATCGGATCGGCTTCGAGCCTCAGATCGGTGCTCCCTTTCGTCGCCAGCAAGGCCTCGCGGGTCGCCTCGACGATCAGCAAATCTCCCTCGCGCAGACGCGAATTGCGCCGCGGCATCTTTTTCTTCCCATCCCGTTCGATCACAGCGACGTTGAAGCCCCGCTCAGACAAACCCGCTTCTCCCAGAGTCTTACCGGCGAGCCTCGATCCTTTCGTCACCAGAACCGCTGAAAGATAGCGCTGAATGTCATACCTTTCGCTAAGGCTGGTGGCCGGATGGGTGGGCAGAAGCCGATGCCCGACGAAAGTCAAATAGAGGATTCCAACGACCACAATGACCAGCCCGACTGCCGTGAACTCGAAGAAAGAATAGGGCTCATAGCCAAGGGTTTCGAGCATACCGCTGGCGGCGACGTTCGTTGAGGTGCCGATCAGGGTACAGGTGCCGCCCATGATGGAAGCAAACGCCAGCGGCATTAAAAGCTTTGAGGGATGAAACTTGCCTCGCTTGGCCAACTCGAAAGTCGAAGGAATCAGTACGGCAGTTGAATTGGTATTGCTGAACACCGCCGACAGTGCGGCGGAGAGCGAACTCAGAGCTATCGATATGCGATTCTGCGATCCTCCCGCAACTCTAAAAATGGCGTGGCCCAACCAGTCCATCACCCCCGTCTTCACCAGCGTTCCAGAGAGCACGAATACCGAGACCAAGATAACGATAATCTCGCTCGCAAAACCCGCAAAGGCCTCGTCTGGAGAAAGAATGCCCGAAAGAATGAGCCCGACCAGCAGACAAATCGTGACGATATCGATCGACAGCCATTCGAAGGTAAAGAACACCATCGCCACGACCAGGAGAGCCAGAACTATGAAAATATCGAGGGTCATCCGCCGCTCCCGACGCGTGAGTCATGGGTTCGTTCGGCACCATCTAGCGTCGATCGTCGGCCGGCAGCTGCTTGTACATGACCAACGCGTCGACGAGGCCGCGACTTCTGCTCTTGAATGCCTTTGGCAGGGTACCCACCACCTCGAATCCAAGCCTCTTCCAGAGTCGAATGGCTGCCGTGTTGGTCGATACCACTAAGTTGTATTGCATCGCCGCAAATCCCAGTCCGACGGCAGTCCGCTGAGAATGGAGGCACATCTCTGTGGCCACTCCGCGCCCCTGGGCTCTCTGCGATACCACGTATCCGCAGTTGCAGACGTGTGAGCCGAGCCCCGGCTGATTCTCCTTGATGAAGTAGGTACCGAGCAGTGGCCCGTGGGGCTCGGTGGCCACGTAGGCCTGGCGCGGCGCTTCGATCCAAGCGTAGTGAGCCTCCGCTGCGCTGATCTCCGGAGAGAAGGCATAGGTCTCCCCAGCTCGAAATACCGGTTCTAGAACTGACCAAACTTCTACCCAATCGGACTCCCTGAATCTACGAATCTCAAACACCACGGACTTACTCGGCGCCCAGAACGGATCGAAACTCGATCCTACAGAAACGGATCGAGTTCGCCCCAATTCTCTTCGGCTAAGGTCCGCCTGACGGCCACCATAAAGTGATCGGCGTCGGCGCCGTCAACCAAGCGATGGTCATAGGTAATGGCAAAGTGAGACATGGTTCGAATGGCGATACTGTCATTTCCAAAGGCATCGGTCTTGACCACAGGTCGCTTCTCGATGGTTCCAATTCCTAGAATCGCCACTTGCGGCTGATTGATAATCGGAGTGCCGAACAGACTGCCAAAAACACCTGGGTTAGTGATCGTAAATGTCCCCTTCTGCACCTCGTCCGGGCTCAATCTCTTATTGCGAGCCCGCTCGGCGAGATCGTTCGCCGACTTCGCAAGTCCAACCAGACTCAGTTGATCAGCATGCCGGATAACTGGAACGATCAGCCCCCAGTCGAGTGCCACCGCGATACCGATATTGATGTCCTTCTTGTAAACAATATTGGTGCCGTCGATAGCCGCATTGAGCTTGGGGTTCGCAATCAGCGCACTGGCCACAGCCTTGAAAATAAACGGCATATAGGTCAGCTTGGTCTTGTGCTCTTTGGCAAAGCCCGACTTGGCTCGATTGCGCAGGCGGACAACCCGGGTCATGTCCATTTCGAAGACCGTCGTCACATGTGCCGAGGTCGCCTTTGAATACGACATGTGAGCCGCCGTGATCTGCCGAATCTTGGACATCGGCTCTATCTCGACATTGTCCCCTTCGCCGAAAGGAGCGACATAGAATCCCTCCGGGGGCCGCGTCGTCAACGGCATCACCTGTACAGCCCGGACCGTCGACAGAGCTGGGGCCGCCGCCGCTTCTACCTTCTCCTGCCCCGCGTCGCGAGCCTCTAGGTATTTCAAGATGTCGTGTTTCGTAACCCGACCCTGTAGTCCAGATCCCTCCAATAAAGTGAGGTCAACGCCCTCGGCGGCGGCGATTTTTCGCACCACGGGACTCGAGAATCGGCGAATTCTGTCGCGCTCCGCAGCGGCGCCCGAGTCGGCACTCTCCGTCTCCCCAACATCACTGTCTTCTTCTGGCGGTTGCTTCTCAGCCTCAACGGCTGTCTCAACAGGCGAATCTCCGGATACCTCGGCGACCTCGGCATCGCTCGACGCGTCAGAAGAGTCCGTTTCGGAGCCATCGGAGCCGGTCGGGTCAGCGCTTCCATCTCGTTGCTCTGTAGTCTCTCCAGGCTCGCCGATCAGGGCGATGAGTTCATTGACCCCGACCGTAACTCCCGCTTCGTATTTGATCTCCAAAAGGACTCCGGCCGCCGGACTGGGAATCTCCGCATCTACCTTGTCGGTAGAAATCTCGAGCAGGGGCTGGTCACGATCGACCGAGTCGCCGACATTTACCAACCATTTAGTAATCGTTCCTTCGGCGATCGACTCGCCCATCTGCGGCATGATCACTTCGGTGGCCATGACATTCTCCCTGGTATCGGTTGAAGTATCTGTCGTTTTTCAGTCATTGAAGTTTTGGTCTACAGCGCGCTTTTCTCGCTGCTACATGTGAATCGCCCGATCAACCGCCGCATGCGCCGCCTCGGCGACGGCTTCGGCCATGGTCGGATGCGCATGCATCGCCCGGAAAAGCTCCTCGGTTGTCGACTCCAAACGAAGTGCCACACAAGCCTCGGCAATCATCTCGGTCGCATGCGGACCGATGACGTGAACACCCAGCAATTCGTCATATTTCTTATCCCGAACCACTTTGACAAAACCGGCGGCGCTCCCCTCGATCGCGGCCTTGGCCAGAGCCGAGAACGGAAACCTGCCGGTTGCTACGTCGTAGCCGCGCTCGCGTGCGACTTTCTCTGTCAAGCCAACGCTACCCACTTCCGGCTGACAGAATGTAACTCCCGGCACCTGATCGTAGTTGATGGGTCGTACGTCCCGGCCTATGAGGTGTTCAACCGCAAGAATTCCCTCGGCCGAAGCCACATGGGCCAGCCAAGGGGTCTGGACCACATCACCGATGGCATAAATAGTGGGTACCGAAGTCTGCATGAACTCGTTGACACAGACATACCCTTCGTCCAATTCCACTCCCTGCTCTTCGAGTCCGAGTTTTTCGGTAACGGGCGCCCGGCCAACCGCGACGAGAAGGGTGTTAGCCTCCATCCATTCGGATAGATCTTCGCTTTCAATCCGTAGACGGAGAACGCCCTCCTCCTCCTCTACTGCCGCGAGTTTTGTTCCGGTGAGAAGCTTGATCTTGCGCTTGCGAAAGGCTCGCTCGAGCTCCTGCGATACTTCAAGGTCTTCCAATGGAAGAGCGTTTGGTAACATCTCAACGATTGTTACGCTGCTACCAAACGAGGCAAAGATCGAAGCGAACTCGATTCCAACCGCCCCAGCACCGAGCACCACCAACGAATCTGGAACATGGGCGATCTTCAAGATGTGATCAGAGTTCAGAATACGCTTTCCATCGGCCGGAGCCGTGGGCACCTCGCGCGGAACCGATCCGGTAGCTACAATAATGTGGGGAGCCCGAAAGGCCTTGGTCTTCCCGTCTGTGCCGACCTCAACCTCATTCTCCCCCACCAGACGGGCCAAACCTTTAACACCTTCTACCTCGTTCTTCTCGAAGAGGAAGTCGATCCCTTGGGCGTTTTTGTCTA
>JAZFTL010000196.1:0-2280 GCA_036446675.1 Thermoanaerobaculia bacterium | reverse complement strand
TGGCATTGGGCCTTCACGTGACTTTGGATCATGACGCCACCGGGAGCGAAGAGCACGGCCTCTCCTTCGCGGAGTTCGCGCAAGCTGCGGTGCATGGCCATCATCACAATATCGTCGAGGCGCCGAGTCATGAGCATCCGGCTATCGGGCATGGGACTACTCCGGCCCCCCGTCCGAGATTGAACTCCTTGGCGAATCATTCCGTAACTACATCTGCTTTCACCGAAGCCTTGACCGAAGGGTCCAGGGCGCTGGCGCGGACTGTTCGGTCCAGACCGCCGGATCTGCTGTTTACCACCAACTGTTCGCTTCTCCTCTGATTTAGGTCGCCTTTCGCTGAGCCCAGTACGGGCTCTCCGTCCTCCAACCCTGAACCAGGGGCTGATGTTCGTCGCTTTGTCGTCGAAGTCGGCACCAGGCCGGGTCCCGACCTCTCAATTGTTGAGGCGGAAAGGACCGGCGTCCCTTGGATGGATGCCCCCGGAGTCAACGATGATAGAGAGCTTGGAGCTGGGCCAATAGCTAGTGAAATGCAGAAGATCAACGAAGTAACGAGGTGCAAAAATGATTTCTAAGAGATACAGGAGGATCTGCTTGCGAGGAATTGCGGGGATTCTTCTACTGCTACTTTCTGCATCGGGCCGGTCTGTTTTGGCGGAGGAGTCTAAGCTGCTAAAACCGGCGACGGTGCAACCATCGGGCGCGGGTTTGCTCACTGGATATCCCTCGGAAGAGCGCGATCCGGGCTCTCCAGACCTGGTGGAGCCAGGCGAGGAGCTGACGCTGGCGCGAGCCTTGGCGCTGGCGCTCCTCCGGAGTCCTGATCTGGCGGAATACGCCTGGGGAATACGCGCCCAAGAGGCGAGAGTCCTCCAAGCTGGGCTCCTCCCCAATCCGGTGCTGAGCGCGCTAGTGGAGAACCTGGGTACGGGTCGGGACGACATTACCGGCGGAATTCAAAAGACGATTCAACTCGGGCAATTGGTCGAGTTGGGCGGTAAGCGGTCGGCGAGAAGGCGGGTCGCGGCTCGGAAGCTGGACCTAGCTGAGTGGGCTTACGAGATCGAGCGCCTCAACCTCCTGAGCCGAGTATCAAAATCGTTTATCGAATTGTTGAGCAAGCAGAGGCGGGTCGTCCTCACCGAAGAGATCGTGCGGCTTACGGAAAAGAGTGCTGCAGCAGTTTCCGGAAGAGTTGCGGCAGGAAAGGTTTCTCCTGTCGAAGAGACCAAGGCGAACGTCGCCCTCTCGTCGGCTCGGATCGGGCTCGATCGGTCGCGGCGAGAGCTGGAAGCGTCCCGCCGGGCTCTCTCCGAGTCTTGGGGAAACCCGGATCCTACTTTCAAGTCTGCCGTGGGCGATTTCGATTCGATTCTTCCCATTCCTGCTCTCGAGGGACTGATGGAGCTTTTCGCCCAGAATCCAGTGCTCTCTCTTTCGGCAGCAGAGGTGTCATTCCGTGAGGCAGCGGTTGACCTCGCCAAGGCTTCCCGTGTCCCAGATCTGACGGTTGGAGCTGGGGTCAGACGTTACGAGGTTTCCGGAGAGCAGACCGACGCCATCGTAGTCGGGATCTCTCTTCCCCTTCCTCTGTTCGACCGCAAGCAGGGAGAAATCCCCGCAGCGCGATCCGACCTGAAACGGGCAGCAGAGAGTCGCCGAGCGACGGAAGTTCGGCTGCGAGTAGCCCTTGCCGAGGGCTACCAGCTGCTCTCCTCAGCTTACTCGGAAGTGACGGCTCTTCGCAGCACGGTGCTTCCTGGGGCGCAGAGCGCCTTCGACGCCGTGAACGAAGGGTACCGCCTCGGGAGATTCGGTCTCTTGGATGTGCTCGATTCCCAGCGAACCCTGTTCGAGGCACGCCGCCAGTACTTGCGAGCGGCCGAGGACTACCATAAGACAGTCGTCGACGTAGAACGACTCATCGGCGATCGCCTCGACTCTACAGAGTCAACCCAAGACGGAGATTTACCATGATCAAAATGAACGGAACGACTTCCAAGCAAGCGCTTTTCTCGCTAGCGCTGATCGCTTTGCCGCTGCTCTCTGCTTGCAACGGGGAAGGTCTAGGCAAACGGAGCGCCACGGTGGCGGAATCAGGCGGGGATCCAGTCAAAGGACCACACGGTGGCCGGCTCCTCGCAGAAAGAGACTTGCAGATAGAGGTGACGATCTATGAGAGCGGCGTGGCGCCGGAGTTTAGGGTCTACGTGCACCAAGGTGACGAGAAGATCGCTCCTGAGGAGGTGCAGCTAACCATTGATCTCCACAGGCTGGGTG
>JAZFTL010000195.1:0-9797 GCA_036446675.1 Thermoanaerobaculia bacterium | reverse complement strand
CCCAAGCCGTCTTGGACCCCTCGAGCGAGTAGCGAAAAAGACTGGAGAGCTTCACCAGGATGCGCTCCGCTGCTGCGGAATCTTCTTCGATGAGCCCGGCTACTGTATTTAGGCTGTTGAAAAGAAAATGGGGATCGGTCCGTGCTTGGAGAGCCTGTAGCTGTGCCTTGAGAGCCTCCTTCTTGGCCAGTTCGGCGCCCAGTTCAATCCGACGAGCGCGACTCCGTAGCCGGTCGAAAGAGATGTTCAGGGCGACCGCTATCGTCGAAATCACCAGCCCAATTCGCAAAGCGTCACCTCTCATGTCAGAAAGAGGCGGTCCGCCGATCGCTTGGAGCACCCGGATGGAGATCTCTACCCCAACTCCCACACTCACGGCGAGAAGAACTACCTGGGCCAAGACGTATGTAATCCTTCCCGGCGTTCGGTTGAGCAGCCAGGGCATCGCGAACCGATAGGAGTTCGCCACCGAAAGGCCGATACCAAGTGACATGATGCAGTTCACCAGAAGGGCTTCGAGCCATTTATCGAGAGTGTTCGGCAGAAATGCGCTGAACAGCAAGGTGAGAACGACCGCGATTAGAAAACACCAGCCCAGATCGGCGGGCAATTCCCGAAGAAGGAAGTGGCGCACGGTCATTCGCGAACTCCAACGCCCACAGGGCTCGGAATAGTCAGTATCTTCAATCACAATCTTTATCCCAGGAGTATTCTAGTTACTCGCTCGCGGCCTGCCCGGCTTCGATCTCGTCCAGCAGAGCTCTGCCACCGGCCGGACTTATTGCCTCGAGACGACGCGCAGTATCGAGCGCCTTATCGATCGATCCGCCGACTATAGCTGGTGCGTTCATATAGTAGCCCACCAGCCAGTGATAGGCCTCGTCGAGCTCCGGTTCCAGCTCGATAGCCTTCTCGAGCGCTCCCAGCATCTCGAGGCTATAACGGGGACCATTGACGGCAGTGTTCTCTTGGATCGCTCGACCTAGAACACGTGCCAGTGCGAGGTGAGCGACTCCACTTGCGGGATCTGCTGTAACCTGCGACCGTGCGTCGGCAATCGGGTCCGGCTCCACCTGCGAAGCGGCTGGCGCAGTTGACGCAGCGTGACCGGTGACTTCTCCTATCGAAAGACCTTCGGCGGGAGATTGCTGAGCCTGCAGCGCTAGCTGTCTCCGCATTTCAGGCAACGCCTCTGAGGGCATTCGCTCGAGTGAGAAGGAAGCATGGTCCTCTCCTCTCAGCTGAACATTCATCGACATCATGTCCCCCTCGACGCTGAGGTCGACGACGAGAAACTCCGGCTGCTCTTGGTAGCTCCACCGATACGAACCAGCCGGGCCCGCAACCGGGCTGAGATCGTACGTTTGGGCTCCGAGCCCCTCCATTGCCGCCTCTTCACGCAGCATCCAGTTCCCGTTATCGTCCTCTGCAAACCGCAAATCGATGTAGGTCTCACGATTGAGAGCGCTATGGGCATGCAGAGTTCCGTCCTCCTCCCATTCGAAGAGGAGTGCGAACGGCATCGGGCCGAGTGGCGTCATGTTGTTCTCTCCAGTCCATCCGCCGGCTAGAGAGGAAATGAACCCTTCCCTGGTGAATACTTCCGTCGCACCGACTCCAGCCGGAAGCCAAGCCAAAAGAACTCCAAGCAAGAGGGCTGCGACCAACCAACGATCGTACTTATTCGTTTTCATCTCAGATCTCCTTATCTGTTACCGGGAGCCGCGTCGATGCGTGCCCCTCATCGGAGGCTAAATAATAGAGAGACTGAGCAGGCTGTTGTTGAGTGAACCGATGAGCGGCGGTACTTCTCCGCTGAATGGTGAACATTGGAGGATAAACAGGAAAGGCAACAATCGCTGCCGCGGCCTGGTAGGCTTCGTCCTCGATGGATCTGCTCTACATCTTGCTCGGAGTACTCTGTCTCTACCTCGGTGGCGAGGGGCTGGTGCGAGGCGCCTCAGCCCTGGGACGGGCGATGGGAATGAGTCCGCTCGTGGTCGGACTCACGTTCGTGTCGATGGGTACATCCAGCCCGGAGCTGGCCGCTTCCATCGCCGCCGTCTTACAAAATGCGCCGGCGGTCTCATTTGGCAACGTCGTGGGGTCCAACATCGCCAACCTCGCACTTATTCTGGGCCTGGTGGCAGTGCTGCATCCGCTGAGAATTGACCGAGAGTTTCTACGACGAGACATTCCGTTGCTGCTGATTGTGAGTATTTGGTGCCTTTGGCTCAGCTGGAATGGGTGGATCACTCGCCTCGAGGGCCTGCTGCTGCTTGGGGTACTTGCGCTCTATCTAACACTACTTCTGAAGACCTCGGCCAAGCGGCCGGTGCTTTCGGACTCCAGCCCGTCCGCAAAACCACCATTGAGCAACCTTCGATCGAGTATTTTCGTCGGTCTACTGGGAATCGGACTGCTCGTTTTGGGAGCGCACTTGCTGGTAAACGGGTCCGTAAATTTGGCTCGATCTCACGGCATCAGTGAGCGCGTCATCGGTTTGACCATAGTGGCCTTCGGCACCAGCCTTCCGGAGCTCGCCAGCTCCCTGGTAGCGGTGCTGCGAAAGGAGAGCAGTCTTATCTTGGGCAACCTGATCGGCTCCAATATCTTCAATATTCTGCTCATCTTCGGCGTCACTGCCTTAGTTCGACCGATCGCGGTTTCCGGCGCCGGCGTCATGGTCGATCTCGCAATGATGATCGGAGTGTCGATTTTGGTCACCCTGTTTATGCTTTCGGGGCGACGCCTGAATCGCATCGAAGGAGTCATCTTGGTCGCCCTCTACTGCGGTTATGTCGGATCCCTGTTTCGCTAATTCGAGCCTGTCTTCCTCTAGCTGAAGATTTCGTTAGGATCACAGACCATGCACGTGGAGAGAATAGCCGTTGTTGGAGCCGGTGTTTTCGGAGTGACCGCAGCGCTCGAACTGAGGAAACGTGGGTACGACGTAGGTCTCTTCGACCAGGGCCCGATTCCACACCCTCTCGCCGCCAGCACCGATATCAGCAAGGTCTGCCGCATGGAGTACGGCGCTGATGAAGCGTACATGTGTTTGATGGAAGAGGCGCGGCTCGGATGGCTCGAGTGGAACGATCAGTGGCATCGAACCGAGAGAGATCCTCTCTATCAAGAGACCGGAGTCCTCCTGGTCTGCCTCGATGAGATGGAAGTCGGAGGCTTCGAATACGACAGCTTTCAGCTGCTGCAGAAACGTGGCCACCAACCGGACCGCATCGGGGGAATCGCTCTCACCAAACGGTTCCCGGCTTGGAGTCATAACTTCATCGACGGCTTCTATCACTCGCTTGGAGGCTTCGCCCAAAGTGGTCGCGTCATCGAGTCTCTTATCCAAGACGCCCGGCGCTTAGGAGTAGAGATCCGCGAAAGATTGACCGTAACGGGATTACTGGAGGAGTCCGGACAAGTGGTTGGAGTCAAAACTGCAGCTGACGAGTCTTTTCTCGCAGACCATGTAGTCCTCGCCTGCGGTTCGTGGGTCAGCCAACTTCTTCCGACGCTGGCACCGAGTCTACGCCGCAGCTATCATCCCGTCTGGCACCTGCGTCCGCGCCAACCAGAGCGCTTTGTTGCCGGCAAATTCCCTACCTTTACCGCCGACGTTGCCCGCACCGGTTTTTACGGGTTTCCCCTTCACCCCGTCGAGGAGGTCGTCAAGATCGGTCACCACGGTATCGGAGTCGATCCTCCGGTGGACGGCTCGCTCGAGGTTCCAGACCACACGACAGCCCGTCTGCTGGAGTTTTTGGCTCAGCACCTTCCTTCGCTTGCAGATTCGACTATCGTTCGAACCCGCCTCTGCCCCTATTGTGACACCCCCGATGAAGACTTCTGGATTGCTCGTGACCCCCAGCGACCGGGGCTCACGGTCGCCAGTGGCGGCAGCGGTCACGGCTTCAAGTTCGCCCCTGTGCTGGGTACCATCATCGCAGACACAGTCGAGGAGAGGGAGCATCCGCTTGCCGAGAAGTTCCGCTGGCGCCCCGAACTGAAACTCGATCAGGGCTTCGAAGCCGCCCGCTGCCACGACGACGTTCTCTAGCTGATCTCGCCCTGGTTTCTCCTTCTCTGGCGAGAACCCGATATTTGACGAATAGTCTGAATTTTAGTATAACAGCAGTGTGATCGACTCTATTGACAGGCAAATACTGACGATTCTTCAGGAAAACTGCCGAACGTCCAACGCCGAGGTCGGGCGCCAAGTCGGCCTCGCACCGTCAGCGATTCATGAGCGCATCCGCAAATTGGAAGTGCGAAAAATCCTCGTCGGCTGTGAAGCTCGGGTCGCACCACGCGCCGCCGGGCTTGGACTGCTTGCCTTTGTCTATGTCCGCACCGACGAAACTCCAGGATACACCCCAACAGCGGAAGCGCTCGCCGCCATTCCGGAGGTCCTGGAAATTCATCATATCGCCGGCGAAGATTGCTATTTGGTCAAGGTCAGAGCCGCCGATGCCCAGGCCTTAGCAAGGCTACTGCGCTCAAGATTCGGCAGCATCTCGACAGTCAGTTCTACCAAGACGACCATCGTTCTAGAGACCATCAAGGAATCGTCGAGACTTCCGCTGGCTCTCGAGGAAGTCGACGGTGGCTAATCTCAAGGCCTCCAGAGCTGCTGTGATCGGAGGACTCCTGACAATCTATCTGGTTTGGGGCTCCACCTACCTGGCCATTCGCATCGCCGTTGAAACTCTGCCGCCATTCTTGATGGCCGGTGGACGCTTTCTACTCGCAGGGGTACTTCTCTATGGTTGGGCTCGTTGGCGTGGTGCGACCAAGCCCACTTTCGAGCATTGGGCCTGGGCAGCACTACTCGGTGGTCTCTTACTATTGGGAGGAAACGGCCTGGTGACCTGGGCCGAGGAGACTGTGCCCTCGGGTTTGGCTTGCCTTATCATCACTACCGTGCCGCTATGGATGGTGCTCTTCGAAGGCCTCCGGCCGGGCGGCCAGAAGCCCACCTTGAGAGTGTGGCTCGGCTTGCTCTGCGGCTTAGTGGGTGTCTCAGTTCTCGTCGGCCCCGGCAGCCTTACGGGTAGTGGACTGATCGACCCACTCGGCGCCGTTGCTCTAGTCGCAGCAGCTCTCTTTTGGGCGCTCGGCTCGATCCTCTCGCGTAGCGCTGCGCACCCACCAGCCCCACTTCTAGGAACCGCCATACAGATGCTCTGTGGTGGAGTACTGCTACTGATCGTAGGCTCGCTGAGCGACGAGTGGAGTGAACTCAACCTGTCAACCGTCTCCCAGGAGTCGATTCTGGCGATGCTCTATCTCGCACTCTTCGGCTCGATCCTCGCCTTCAGCGCCTATGTCTGGCTCCTCCGGGTCACCAGCCCTGCCCTGGTATCTACCTATGCATTTGTCAATCCGATTGTTGCAGTCTATCTGGGCTGGGCGATCGCCGACGAAGCTCTCTCCCCGCGCCTTCTCGCGGCCGCCGCTGTAATCATCCTTGGGGTCATGCTGATTACGGGTTTAGGAGGTCGAAGCCGGAAAGGAGCTCACCTGGAGAATGAGGTGAGGTCGCTGGCGACAGATTCGATGATTTCAACTGAACTCGCTCGGCCGGAAGCGAGCTCCAAATCACTCCCGACGCCTCGATCGCCGGAACAGGGATAAGCTCAGCTGACTCCCACTCGCTGGACCTATCCGGTCACTTTCCGGATCACTCCCCACTGCAATACTGTAAGCTCGAATTTGATCAACCCACTCACCACACTCGTGCCGACACCACTTGACACTTACCGCCCCAGGCTCGATGCCCTGAGGCGAGACAGAGAACTCCTCGGAAGGCACGATACATGGCTAGTCAATGCTCGACTCAGTGTGGCCATTGGCGCCCTGGTAGTCGCGTGGCCTACCCTGATACGCCAATCCTGGGGTTGGCAGTGGATGCTTATTCCGATCGCCCTGTTCGTCCTCCTTGTAGGATTGCACGCTAGGCTGATTCGGCGTAAGGAGACCTGTCGGCGCGCTATCGAATTCTATGAACAGGGCGTCAGGCGCCTCGAAAACGACTGGCAAAATAGCGCTGTCGACAGCACCTAGTTCGCAGACAAAGACCATCTCTACGCTGCCGACTTGGACCTCTTCGGGCCGGCCTCTCTCTTTGGCCTACTCTGCACCGCAAGGACACTTCCCGGCCAACATATGCTCGCCCGCTGGCTCAAGGAACCGGCCGCGATCCCTGAGGCTCGAGTCCGACATGGAGCCGTTGTCGAATTGAGTCAGCGTCTCGATCTGCGGGAAGAGTTCGCTACCTTAGGAGAAGAACTCACGCCGCGCCTCCATCACGAGAAACTCATCGCATGGAGCCGCAAGCCGCTGCTTGGTTTACCCAGCTTTATTCCGGCGCTGGCCGCATTCTTGGCCATAGGCAACGTCCTGGCTCTGGGGTCTTGGATCTTCGCTGACGCCGATGCCGGCTGGCTACTGGCTGCATTCGGGCTGAGTGCCGGCTTCTCAACGCTCACCCGCCGACGGGTGCAAGCGGAGCTCGATCTTGGAGCCAAGCCGGTTGCAGAGCTCCGCCTCTTGTCCGAATTCTTACATCGCATCGATGACGATACCTTTCAATCCTCTAAACTCTGTGAACTTCAGTACAAATCACTCGCGATCCGAGACCGACCGAGCGCTCGCATCGCTCATCTGGCTCGACTGATCGATTGGAATGAGTCGCGTCGGAATCAGTTGTTCCTGCCGGTGGCCTCGCTGTTGCTACTGGGCACCCAGTTAGCCGTAAGGGTTCAGCACTGGCGCCGTGAGAACAGCGCCCAGATCGACCAGTGGCTACGCGCCTTGGGTGAGTTCGAAGCCTTGACTTGCCTGGCGACCTTGGCCTTCGAGAATCCGGACTATGTATTCCCCACTTTCCGCAGCGGGCGTCCGCACCTAACGGCACGAAATCTAGGGCACCCTCTACTCCCAAAAGATCGAAGAATCGGCAACGATCTCGAGCTCTCAGGAAATAGTCGATGGCTCCTCATTAGCGGATCAAACATGTCGGGAAAGAGCACCCTACTGCGCTCGGTGGGGATCAACACCGTACTGGCATTTGCCGGAGCGCCGGTTTGCGCCGAGCAGTTCAGCGTATCTCAGCTCGCCATCGGGGCAAGTATCCGAACGCACGATTCGCTCACCGAGAGCGTATCTCGCTTCTACGCGGAAATTCAGCGGCTCACCGCGATTCGAGATCTCGCCGCAAACCAACCCACACTCTACTTGCTGGACGAGATCCTACACGGTACTAATTCTCACGATCGTCGCATCGGCGCTGAAGGCGTGCTCGGAGAGCTCGTCGCGAAACCCAGCATCGGGCTCGTCACGACGCACGATTTGGCTCTGACTGAACTGACCGGTCGATTGACCCCGAACGGGGCCAACGTACACTTCGAGGATCATCTCGACGGTGACCAGATCGCCTTTGACTACACCCTGCGCCCAGGACCGGTCACGCGAGGCAATGCGCTCGCCCTGATGCGATCTCTTGGTCTTGACGTCTGATGGCACCCTGGATTAGTCAGCCCCAGGAATGAGTTCGAGGCTGACCAGAGTATTTCTTCCGAGTAGATAGAGCTGTCCATGCGCCAGAATGGGCGCATTCCAGGCGGGAAATGCCAGCAGCGGCATTTCACCGCCTCCTGATTGGAGAACTTTCTTCTTCGAGAGATTGACCTTAGCTACTAAATCGTAGCGCTCTGGAGTCGCTCGAATTAGCCTCAGTTCGCCATACTCCCCTAACACCAAGAGGTGGCCGTCGACATAGAGTAGAGTTGATCTACCCAATCCAGGTTGACTCCAGACAACTCTTCCCGTCAGGTGCTCGATGCACCGCAGCTCGGCGCTGCCGGAGGATTTGCCGCTCGAAGCATAGAAATAGCCTTGGTGATAGACCGGCGTGCTCCAATGGCTCTGTAAAGTTTGAGCGCGGCCGCTGGAATCCTTCCAAACGACTTCGTAGCCTCCCGGTCGGATCCGCAGCAGTGCACTACCTACTTCATAACCCTCAGAGATGAGAACCGTGTCGTCGACAATGACCGGCGTCGCCGCATTCACGGTCTCGAGACGCCGTGCCCGCCACGGAAAGAAAAAATCCACCTGACCGCGGGAAGGTTCGAATCCCAATAGGCCTCCGCGAGTGAGAACCAACCCCCAACGGCGCCCACTGATCGTTGCCAACCTCGGGCTCGAGTAACTCGCCAGCTCGTTGCTTATCTGGTAGATCACCTTACCGGTCAGCCGGTTGAAGGCAACGAGTCCGCTGCCGTTGCCCTTCAATTCACCGCTGAGAATACCCGGAGAATTTCTTGACGGGTAGTGTTTTCTGTCATAATTAAAACTTCCTCTTACCAGCTTTCTTGAAACCAAAACCAGCCTCGCGCTTATGCGTGGATACCTCCACCTTTGTTTCAATTGCCACCTCGCGAGCCAGTGGGGGTAACACGAAACGTTCATTGAAGGTGGCCATAGAAGTCAACCGCCAAATTTCCTCAGCGTCTTTGGCAGTGATATTTCCATGTGCCAAGGCTTCTTCCACTTCTGTTTCTGGAACATCTTTTACCTTTTTGGCACGCATGTGTATCCGCACAGCAATGAGTTTCCGGTAAACTGAGGCAACTTTTTTATCATTGCCCGCCGCGAAGAGGTTGGCCATGTATTTCAGCGGAACGCGAGCCTTTTCCAAGGAACTAAGCATGGGCGCTAGCCCAGCATCGGCTATTCCGGTGACATCATATTTGCCATCATTAACTGAAGCCAATACAGGCAGCAATGGCGGTACATAGTAGAGCATCGGTACGGTCCGAAATTCGGGGTGCAGCGGAAGGGCAAGTTTCCACTTCTTTACAAACTTGTAAACTGGCGAGTTTTGTGCAGATGCAATCATGGCATCACTGATACCATTGGCCTTTGCCAAAGCAATGATTTCTGGGTCAAATGGGTCTTGGATGATGCTGCGTTGGGCATCGACCAGTTCATCATCGGGAACCGAGGCAATTTCTTGGATACGGTCGGCATCATAGAGCAGGACGCCCAGGTAACGAATGCGCCCAACACAGGCATGGAAGCAGGCGGGAGGTTCACCGCTTTCTAAGCGCGGGTAACATAGGATGCATTTTTCAGACTTTCCTGAACCCCAATTGTAATATGTCTTTTTATAAGGACAACCCGTGATACACATGCGCCATGCCCGGCATTTTTCTTGGCTGACGAGCACAATCCCATCCTCGCCGCGCTTGTAGATTGCTCCAGCGGGGCAGGAGGCTACACAACCGGGATTCAGACAGTGGTTGCAGATGCGCGGCAGGTAAAAGAAAACCACGCGCTCCAATTCATTGAGCGCTAGGCGCTCATTTTCGGTCAGGCCTTCCAAGTTTGGATCATTGGCGGCATACACTGGTGAGCCGCCGAGATCGTCATCCCAGTTCGGCCCGGCTTCAATCTCCATATATTTACCGGTAATCAAAGAAATGGCGCGTGCAGTCGGTTGGTCGTCTCCTTCGGGGGCGCTGAAAAGATGTTCGTAATCATACGTCCACGGTTCATAATAGTCTTCCAAGTTAGGCATATTAGGATTGTAGAAAATATTAGCTAACTCACTGGTCTTGCTGCCGTGCATCTTAAGTCGTAAATCCTTGCCTTCCTTCTTCTCCCAACCTCCTTTGTATTTCTCCTGGTCTTCCCACAATGTGGGAAATCCAGTGCCAGGTTTGGTTTCTACGTTGTTCCACCACATATACTCTGTACCTTTGCGGTCTGTCCAGATGTTCTTGCAG